>NZ_DINY01000041.1:80369-115472 GCF_002426075.1 Empedobacter sp. UBA5528
AAATAAAAGAAGAATTGAGTTTGGATTTAGTAAGAGAAGAGCTCAATTTTTATTGTCATATTACAGCTGAAGCATATGGAGAACAGAATCTTTTGATGGAACAAGATTGTTTTCTGTACGATTTGAACGAAGAAATAAAACCAACAAATGAAATTGAAGCTTACAACTATTTTACTTTTGAAGAATATTTACAAGAAGAAATTCAAGTAATTGGTGTAATTAAAGTTTTTGAAAAATTGACAGAAGATCATTTATTGAACTAAAATAATTTCAAAAATAGAAGGCAATCCGTAATCGAGATTGCCTTTTATTTTTTATTATTTAGTCTTTTTCAAGATGTATTTATCTGTCAAATTTCCTGTAATTTCTTTTCCTTGTTGATCCAAAACTTTCAATCTGTTTTCTTCAACTTTCAACACTAATGGACTTATATTCGAATTTAAATGTAAAACATTTCCAGAAGCATCCCATTTATAAAATCCTTCGTCTTGATAAACTGTTTCTTTTCCTAAATATTCTTGCTCAATAAAAAAGTTACCATCTTTTTTCAATTCAACAATATATTTTATTCCTTCGCAATCGGCACAAGGTAAAATTCCTTCATATTTCCCAGCCCAATCCAACGAATTCATAGAATTGTGTTCTTTTTTTACAGCTTCTGTAATTTCTTTGAAAGAATCTGTATTTTTTTGTTCTTGTTGAACACCTTTTGATTGACAAGAGAATATAATGAAAGATGCGAAAATACTCGCGAAAATAGATTTTTTCATAAATTAATTTTATGATATTTTTAACAACAAATTTGATACCAAATTACGACTATATTTTTCTAACTTTCAACTAAAATTTTATAAAATGTTTCGCTCAAAAAAAATTCAAACACCTCTTGGAGAAATGCTTGCAATAAAGTCGGAAAAAGGACTTTGTATGTTAGAGTTTTTTGATGGAAAATCGACTGAAAAACACCTCAAAGAAATAGAAAACTTGGGTGAAATTTTGGAAAAAGATGATGAAGTTTTGAATCGTTTAGAAAATGAATTGAACGATTATTTTAAGGGAAATTTAAAAGAATTTAGCATTCCACTTGATTTGATTGGAACAGATTTCCAGAAAAAAGTTTGGAACGAATTAATCAAAATTCCATTTGGAGAAACAAGATCATACAAAGAACAATCGATAGCTGTTGGAGATTTATTAGCGATACGAGCAGTTGCAAATGCGAATGGGAAAAACAAAATTGCAATTGTAGTGCCTTGTCATCGCGTAATTGGCTCAGATGGTTCGTTAACTGGATATGCTGGCGGAAAGAAACGCAAACAATTTTTGTTGGAATTAGAATCGAAACAATTGAATCTGTTTTAGAAAAAATAATTGTAAATTAGCCAATCAGAAAAGTAATGTATGAGTGTTGAGCTATTACCAGATGGAAGAGTAAAAAAACCTGAATGGTTACGTGTAAAATTGCCTACGGGGAAAAAACATCGCGAATTAAGAGGTTTAGTAGATAAATATAAATTGAACACCATTTGCCAAAGTGGAAGCTGTCCTAATATGGGCGAATGTTGGGGTGAAGGAACTGCAACATTTATGATTTTGGGAAATGTATGTACGCGTTCATGCGGTTTTTGTGGTGTAAAAACTGGTCGTCCAGAGCAAGTGGATTGGGCAGAACCAGAAAAAGTTGCGCGTTCTATCAAATTAATGCAAATAAAACATGCGGTTTTAACTTCTGTTGACCGTGATGATTTAAAAGATATGGGATCGATTATTTGGGCAGAAACAATACATGCTGTTCGTAGAATTAGCCCAGGAACGACGATGGAAACATTGATTCCAGATTTTCAAGGAATCGAAAAACACATCGATCGTATTGTAGAAGCTGCTCCAGAAGTGCTTTCTCATAATATGGAAACGGTTCGTCGTTTAACGCGCGAAGTTCGTATTCAAGCAAAATATGATCGTTCGTTAGAAGTTTTACGTTATGCAAAAGAAGCAGGTCAACGTCGTACAAAGACAGGGATTATGCTTGGTTTGGGTGAGTTTGAAGACGAAGTTTTCGAAACAATTCAGGAAGTTGCTGATGCAAATGTAGATGTTATTACAATTGGTCAATATTTACAACCAACGAAAAAACATTTACCTTTGAAAGAGTTTATCACACCAGAACAATTCAATAAATATGAAGATTTTGCACGTGGATTAGGATTCCGTCATGTAGAATCTGGACCCTTGGTTCGTTCTTCTTATCACGCAGAGAAACATATTTTATAAATAGATTTATTATCATATTTTAAAGAGACACAAGTTATTGTGTCTCTTTTTTGTTATATTTAAATCTTAATCACTAAATATGAAGAAACTAATCGCACTAATCATTTTAATTTCAAGCTATACAAATGCTCAATTTTATGAGGTAGAATATGAGACTCAGATTAAAGTAAAATACAATGAAAAAGGTTTAGATTTTTATAAAGAGATTTCTGATCCTGAAGTAAGAAAACAAAATATTGATCAGAATGAAAATCCTCCTGCTTTAGATTTTAAATTTATTTTCAATAATGATGAAGCAAATGTAATTGAATTACCAAAAGTTCAGAATGGGCAAGGACAGATTGTTTTTATAAAGAAAAGTGCACCATATATGTATTTTGGAACAACTTATTTCAATCATGCAAAACAAGAAACGTTGATGCAACAAGATGTTTATGGAAAAAAATATATTGTTTACGATAAAATAAATAATCTTGATTGGAAATTATCAAATGAAACAAAAAATATTCTCGGATATAAAGTACAAAAAGCAACAGCAAATTTTAATGACAGAATATTTGTAGCTTGGTTTGTTCCAGAAATTAAAACAGATTTGATGCTTATTAATTTCAAAAGTCCAGGCGGTTTAGTTCTTGATCTTGAAATTTCTTATGAGGATGAAATGGGGAAATATTTTGGAGTTTATAAAGCAAATTCCATCAAAGAAAAACCTAAATTCAAATTTATTGTTCCGACAAAAGGAAATAGACTTTCGAGCGATGAATTAGATAAAATTTGGGATGACCTTGATAAAAAAAGAAATGACGCTAACAATCAAGGAATAGAAAAAAAGGACTAATATGAAAAAAATAATCGCACTAATCATTCTGATTTCAAACATTGCAAGTGCACAATTTTATGAGGTAGAATACGAAACATTTGTAAGTTATATTAACAATGAAAAAGGTCTTGAAGAGTTAATGAAAACAGAGCCAAGTGTAAGTGAACGAAACAAAATTATTGAAGGAAATGCTAATCCGCCTAAAGAGTATTTTAAATTTATTTTCAATGAAAAAGAAGGCAATGTTAATTACATCAAAAAAGTAAATAATGGACAAGGTGAAATTGCAAGATTTATTATGGTACCTCCTAATTTGAATACCAATTTTAGTTATTACGATTTTGAAAAAGGTTCGTATTTAGAAGAAAGAGATTTATATGGAAAAAAGTTTTTGATCGAAAATAATTTTAAAACATTAGACTTTAAAGACACTGGAAATACAAAAATTATTTTAGGGTACGAAGCAAGAGAAGCTACTTATTCGAAAGATAATGTTAAGTTTACGATTTGGTATGCGCCAGAATTTAAAAAGAATTATAACATTGATATTTACAAAGGAGTTGATGGATTGGTTTTAGAAGAGTTGATTCACGAAACCTACGAAAAAGGTGATAGAATAATTAAGATAAATGCACTTAAAATTAATACTTTAAAAAAAGCAAAAATTGTAAAACCAACAAAAGGACAAAAAGTTACGAATGAAGAGTTTTACGTGATAATGAAAGAAATAAACCGAAAACGAGACGAATTATATGAACAATCTCAAGGAAATGGTATTGATAAAAAATAGATAAAAATCCGAAACTTGCTTAACTTTAAGCAAGTTTTTTTGTGTATGAAAATTAAAGCGACATTACTCACAATTGGTGATGAAATTCTTATCGGACAAATTGTCGATACAAATTCGGCATTTATCGCCAAACAATTGAATACGATCGGGGTTGAAGTGGAAGAAATTATTTCTGTTCAAGACGAAATGAGTCATATTATTGAAGCTTTCGAACGAGGAATTTCTAAATCAGATATTGTAATTGTAACAGGAGGTTTAGGACCGACAAAAGATGATAAAACCAAAGCAGCTTTGTGTCAATTTTTAGATTGTGAATTAATTCAAGAACCTAAAATTTTAGAGAATATTGTTCAATTATTTCAAGCAAGAGGTTACACAAAAGAATTAAATAGTCTGAATCAAGATCAAGCTTTAATTCCAGAAAAATCTACTTTTATTCAGAACAAATATGGAACGGCGCCATGTCTTTGGACTACAATTAACGATAAAATTATCATCAATTTGCCAGGTGTTCCTTTTGAAATGAAAGGTTTGATGCGTGATGAAATTATTCCGAGATTACAAAACCAATTTCAATCAGAAACTATTGTTCATCGTGATATTTTGGTCAGTGGAATTCCAGAAAGTGACTTGGCTCTCTTGGTTGAAAATTGGGAGAATAATTTGCCCGAATTTATTCATTTGGCATATTTACCAAACCGAACATCGATTGATTTACGATTTTCTGCATTTGGAACGAATAAAGAATTTTTACAAAATGAAGTTCAATATCAAATCAATCAATTCAAATTAATTGCTGGTGATTATCTAATTTCAGAAAATTCTGGAAGTGCGCAACAAGTTTTGGGTGATATTTTACAAGAAAAAAGATTGACAATTTCTACAGCAGAAAGTTGTACTGGAGGAAATATAGCAAGTTTGATCACGTCTGTTTCGGGAAGTTCTGCTTATTATTTCGGAACAATTGTTTCGTACGACACTTCGGTAAAAGTAAATTTGCTAAACGTCAATCAATCTAATATTGATGAATTTACAGTTGTTTCGGAACAAGTTGCTGAACAAATGGCAAAAGGTGTTCGAAATCAATTAAAAACGGAAATTAGCATTTCTACAACTGGTGTTGCTGGCCCAAACAAAGGCGAAGACGGAAAAGAAGTTGGAACGGCTTGGATTTCGGTTACAAATGGTCATTCAACATGGAATAAAAAATATTTTTATCCCTATTTAGATCGAGAAGATTTTATCAAAATTGTTTCCAATAATGCACTTAATTTGGCAATTCAGTTTGTGAGAGAGGAGTGTTAAAATAATGACTCATCGACAAGCTCAGAGTGACATAAAAAGATTATAAATAATACTGCGGTCATTCTGAGCATGTCGAAGAATAAAGCTTAGTTTATGAGAAAAATATATTATGTCTACATTATAAAATGTTCTGACAATTCGTATTATGTAGGGGTGACAAATAATCTCCAAAAAAGAATTAATGAGCATAACGATGGAATAGATTCTATGAGTTATACTTTTTCGAGAAGACCAGTTGAACTAGTTTTTAATCAAGAATTTTTAGACGTAAACTATGCAATAATTTTTGAGAAGAAATTGAAAGGTTGGAGTAGAGCTAAAAAAGAAGCTTTAATTAATAATAGATTTGAAGATTTACCTTTATTATCAAAAAATAGAAAAGACTCTTCGACAGGCTCAGAGTGACAATGTTCTTTTTATTTTGAACTTTTTTTAATTCATATAATTTCAAAGATTTAAAATATTTTTTAAAACACATTTAGTCTATTAAATTAATAGAGTTTATATTTGTCGCAAATTTTGTGTCAAATGTTAAAAAAGATTGCGAGCAATACATTATTTCGATTGCTTTTGGGTGTGATTGCCGGTTTGGTTTTAGGAAATTATCTGAACGAAAATACAATTCAAATTGTTTTATCCTTAAAATATTTTACAGGACAATTAATCTTCTTTTTGGTTCCGTTAATTATAATCGGTTTTATAGTTTCTTCAATTACGAAATTAAGCGAAGGTTCAGCTAAAATCGTAGGTTTTTCATTGTTAATTGCCTATTTATCTTCGATAGGAGCGGGGTTGTTTTCGATGATAGCAGGTTATCAAATCATTCCAAATTTATCCATTCCAACTTCAGTTGATTCGTTGCGAGAAGTTCCAAAAATTTTATTTCAATTAGATATTCCGCCAATATTTTCGGTTATGACAGCGCTGGTTATTTCGTTGATGTTGGGAATGGGAATTTTGATTACAAAAGCGAAGGAATTAGAAAAGATTTTTGACCAATTCAAAGACATTGTAGTTCTTTTGGTAAACAAAGTTTTGATTCCGATTTTGCCTTTTTTTATTGCTGCGAATTTCGCAATTTTAAGTTACGAAGGCTCTATTGAAAAGCAATTACCTGTTTTCTTAAAAGTAATTTTGATTGTTATTGTCGGTCATTTTATTTGGATGACATTAATGTATACAATCGCAGGATTTTATCATAAAACAAATCCATTCAAACTCTTAAAATATTATCCACCTGTTTATTTAACGGCAGTTGGAACAATGTCTTCGGCGGCTTCTTTGGGAGTTGCGGTAAAAGCTGTAAATGAGAGTAAAGTGATTAAACCAACAATTTCTAATTTTACGATTCCATTTTTTTCGAATACACACTTATGTGGCTCGGTTTTGACCGAAGTTTTCTTTGTGATGACGGTTTCACAAGTTTTATATGGTCATATTCCAGATGTTGGAACAATGGTAACTTTTGTCTTGCTTTTAGGCGTTTTTGCTGTTGGTGCACCAGGAGTTCCGGGAGGAACAGTTGTTGCTTCGTTAGGATTAATATCAAATGTTTTAGGATTTGATGAAGCTGGAGTCGCTTTAATCTTGACTATTTTTGCATTACAGGATAGTTTTGGAACTGCGTGTAACATTACAACTGATGGTGCATTGAGCATGATTGTAGATAAATATGCTGAAGATAAATAATTTCAACTCATCTATGAAAAGTATAAAAAAATCACTTCGAAATGAAGTGATTTTTTTGTTCTATTTTCTTCTTCCTCGATGAGGGTTTTTTGGTTTTGTATCTTTTTTGGGTTTAAAACCTGTATTATTTTTCTTGAAATTATTATTGTTGCTATTCGCGTCAGGTAATTTATAAAATTCTTTTGGTGTTTTAATCACCGTCACATAATTACCAATTAATTTCTCAATATTTGCCAAATCTCCTCTTTCGTCAGCTGCACATAAAGAAATTGCTTTTCCTTCGCGTCCCGCACGACCAGTACGCCCAATTCGGTGTACATAGGTTTCAGGAACATTCGGTAATTCGTAATTGATTACATAAGGTAATTGATCAATGTCGATTCCACGAGCAGCAATATCAGTGGCAATTAATACTTTTAATTTTTCTTCTTTGAAATCATTTAAAGCACGTTGTCTAGCATTCTGAGATTTATCACCATGAATTGCAGCAGCTGGAATTCCTGCTTTTTCCAAATGTCTTACCAAACGATTTGCGCCGTGTTTTGTACGTGTAAAAATCAAAGTACGATCTTCTGGATGTTCATTTAAAATGCTAACCAAAAGTTTTACTTTCATGTCTTTGTCAACATGATAAACAAATTGCTCAACCGTTTCGGCAGTCGAAGAAACAGGTGTTACGCTGACTTCTTTTGGACGACGAAGAACTGAATGAGAAAATTTTCGAATGTTTTTTGGCATTGTTGCCGAAAAGAAAAGTGATTGTCTTTCTTTTGGAATGATCTCTAAAATCTTTTTGATTTCGTGAACAAATCCCATATCCAACATACGATCGGCTTCATCTAAAACAAAAATCTCTATTTGATTAATTTTTAAATGTCCTTGTCCAATCAAATCTAACAAACGACCAGGTGTTGCAATTAAAATATCAACACCATTTTTGATAGCACCGATTTGTGGATTTTGATTAACACCTCCAAAAATAGCCAAATGTTTTAACGGTAAATTTTTGCCATATAATTTGAAACTTTCGTTGATTTGAATAGCTAATTCACGCGTGGGTGTTAAAATTAATGTTCTAATTTTTCTTCCTTTACTCGGAGAATTTGTTAAATTTTGTAGAATAGGAATCGCAAAAGATGCCGTTTTTCCTGTTCCTGTTTGCGCGCAACCAATAATATCATTTCCTTCTAAAACTAAAGGAATAGATTGCTCTTGAATTTCGGTTGGTTCTGTATATCCAGCCTCTTCAATTGCTTTTAAAATTGGTTCAATTATATTTAATTCTGAAAAATTCATTGATTAAAATCGTGTAAGTTTTTATATAGAAATAGATAAGCACTTCCGTCGAAGTGCTTTATAATTAAAAATAAATCTATTCCATTTCTTTTGCGTTGCGATCAATTTTTTCATCAGGTTCTGTTGCATGAACAGAGTTTACAGAATAATTTCTCCAACGTTCTAAAATATCTATCATATCAGCAGGCATCGGAGATTCGAAATACATACGTTCTCCTGTTGTAGGATGATCAAATCCTAATGTGCGTGCGTGTAAAGCTTGGCGAGGACAAGCTGCGAAACAATTGTCAACAAACTGTTTGTATTTGTTGAATGTTGTTCCTTTCAAAATGCGATCTCCACCATAACGAGCATCATTGAATAATGGATGTCCCAAATGTTTGAAATGCGCACGAATTTGATGTGTACGACCTGTTTCTAATTTACATTCGACCAACGTAACGTAAGAAAAATTTTCCATTACTTTATAATGTGTCACCGCATGTTTCCCTTGATCTCCATCAGGAAAAACAGCCATTTGCATACGATCTTTTAAGTGTCGACCAATATGTCCTGTAATTGTTCCTTCTTGTTCTGCCAAAACTCCCCAAACCAATGCATTGTACAAACGGTCTGTTGTGTGAGCTGCAAATTGTTCTGCTAAACTTGTCATCGCAACTTCTGTCTTCGCAATAACCAAAAGTCCGCTTGTGTCTTTATCGATACGATGCACCAAACCAGGACGCTCCATTTGATCTGACATTGATGGTAAATTATCAAAATGAAACTTTAAGGCATTAACCAAAGTTCCTGTGTAATTTCCATGTCCAGGATGCACAACCATTCCAGGTTCTTTATCAATTACGACAACTTGATCGTCTTCGTAAATAATTTTGATCGGAATATTTTCTGCTATAACTTCATTCTCACGTGGAGGAGTTTCTAACATAATCTGAATAAAATCTCCAGGCTTTACTTTGTAATTCGATTTTACAGATTCATTGTTCACTAAAATGTTTCCGTTATCGGCTGCTTGTTGAATTTTATTTCTTGTCGCGTTCTCAATTCTAACCATTAAGAACTTATCTATACGCAATAACGATTGACCTTTGTCAACCGTTATTGAAAAATGCTCGTATAATTTATTGTCGTCTTCCTCTTGTAAGAAATCTTCTAAATCTTCTGTCATTTATTCTCTTTCTATTCTATAATAACCTCTTCCGGAGCTTTAGGCGCTTCTGTTGGCTTTTGTTGCTCTGTTGGCTGATTATTTTGTTGTTGCTGATTTTGTAAATCTTTGATTTGTTCTTCAGCTTTTTGTGTTATAATATCTTTGTATTGAGAACCACTAATTGTATCTTCTCCAAAGTTTTTGTACTGAATATCTAATTCTTTTAACTGCGTTCTAATTTTATCGCGAGGCTCTGTTGATAACCAAATATCAATTGGTTGACCTTGATCGTAAGTATCCGTAGCAAATGGGAACTGATAAACAACTCTTGCGTTGATTGTGTCATGAGAAGCTCCAATAAATTTGATTTGACCAATCTCGAAGAAATTATCTTTGATTGATTTTTTAGCTTCTGTCAATGTTAAATTAACCAAATTAGGCATTCTAACACCAGATAACATTCCGCGTCCTAATACCAAATCAACTGTCGCAAAACGAGGTAATTGTTCGCCTGCTTTTACAATTTTTCCGTTGTATAATATTTTAAGAACTGCATCTTTTGCTAAATCTGGTTCGTAAATGATTTTTCCGATTTTAAGACCAGAAATTTCTAATTGTGTAAAAGCCAAACGTTTTGATTTTCCAATTAAATCTGGCAATTCAACAGGGCGATATGTTTTCGGATTTGATTTAATAAAAATACGACGACCTTCTTTTACACGCGATTCTGCTGCAGGATAAAAATCCATAATTGCAAAAGGTTTCGTATTTGGATCAAAACGAGAACTATCTACTTCGTATGTCAAACCAAGCTCTTCTAACTTAGCTGTAGCATCAGTAATATTCATTTTAGATAAATCCGGAACTTCAACAAATTCATTGTGATTTGTATACGAATCTAACCAAACGTTAAAAATAAAATGGTAAAGCCCAAATGATAGCGCTATTACAATAGCTACATTCAGCAAAACTTGAATGATTGATTTTACTCCTTTCATTGAAATGATAAATTGTCGCACAAATATAGTTTAAAAATAATATTTATGATTGATGTCAAAGTTCTATATTTGAATAAATTTTAAATTAAACATGTTAAGAGTAGCAGTTGTAGCAGGTGGATATACGGATGAAAGCGTGATTTCGTTGAAAAGTTGCGAGTTAATTTACTCAAGTCTAAATCCAGAAAAGTACGACAGAACAAGGGTTCGAATCTTAAAAGAAGGTTGGTTTGCCGAAATTGATGGCGAAAAATATCCAATCAATAAAGGTGATTTCTCATTTGAAAAGAATGGAGAAAAAATTACGTTTGATGTCGTTTTTAATACAATTCATGGTACGCCAGGAGAAGATGGTTATTTGCAAGCGTATTTTGAAATGATTGATTTGCCATACAATGGATGTCCTTTTTATCAATCTGCCTTAACATTTAATAAAAAAGATTGTATCGCAGTATTGAGTAAATATGGAATTCCACATGCGAAATCAATTTATATTAATCAAGGTGATCAATATTCTGCAAAAGAAATTATCAATCAAGTTGGTTTACCTTGTTTCGTAAAGCCAAATCGTTCAGGATCAAGTTTAGGAATTTCTAAAGTTCATAAAGAAGATGAATTTGAGGCAGCAATGCAAAAAGCTTTTCTTGAAGATAAAGAAGTTTTGATCGAATCTTTCTTAGATGGAACAGAGGTTTCGGTTGGAGTTTTAAATTACAAAGGAGAAACAATGGTGTTGGGAATTACGGAAATTGTTTCGCACACAGAATTCTTTGATTATGATGCAAAATATAACGGTTTGTCTGACGAAATTACGCCAGCTCGTTTAACGCCAGAAGTTGAAGCAAGAGTAAGAGAAATTGCAGCTAAAGCATATAAATGTATTAATATGTCTGGATTTTCTCGTTCAGAATATATTATTGTAAATGGAGAACCGCATTTTATTGAAATGAATACGTTGCCAGGTTTTTCTCCTGCAAGTATTTTTCCTCAGCAAGCTGCTCATGCAGGAATTGCATTGGAAGATTTGATGGATAGTGAAATAGAATTTGCTTTAAATAGACCTTCAGCATGGATAGAGTAGCCGTATTTCCTGGGTCTTTTGATCCAATTACTTTAGGACATTTAGATATTATAGAGCGTGCAGTTCCTTTATTTGACAAAATTATTGTTGCTATTGGAACAAATTCATCGAAGAATTATATGTTTTCTTTGGAGCAAAGAATTAAGTTTATTGAAGATTCGGTTGCGAAATTCGAAAATGTAGAAGTGATTGCTTATAAAGGTCTGACTGTAGATTTTTGTGATAAAGTAAATGCACAATTTATTTTACGTGGACTTCGTAATCCAGCCGATTTCGAATTTGAGAAAGCGATTGCGCACACAAACCGAGCAATTACAAATCATAATATCGAAACAATCTTTTTATTAACATCTTCTGGTAAAGCTTACATCAGTTCAAGTATTGTTCGTGATGTCATGCGAAACGGAGGGAAGTATGAGATATTAGTTCCAGATGTTGTGAGGATTTAGAATAACGTTATATAATATTATATATAAAACGAGAGCATTATATAATGCTCTCATTTTTATTTTCTATAAATCTAAGCTTAATTGATCTGGTAATAATTTAAATGTCATTCTATGATAAGGAGTAGCTCCATATTCTTTTATTGCTAAGCGATGAGCTTTTGTTGGATAACCTTTATTTTTTTTCCAATCGTACATTGGAAATTCTTCGTGGATTTTTTCCATATATTCATCACGATACGTTTTTGCTAAAATAGATGCTGCCGCAATATTCATATATTTTGAATCACCTTTTATAATACACTCGTGTGAGACATCATGATATTTATTAAAACGATTTCCATCAACAACAATCAAATCTTTCGGACAATCTAATTGATCTATTGCTCGATGCATAGCCAAAAAACTAGCGTTTAAGATATTTATTTCGTCAATTTCATTTGGCCAAACAATTCCAATTGCCCAATATTTAGCATTTTCTTCTATAAATGTTCTCAACGAATTTCTTTTCTTTTCAGATAATTGTTTTGAATCATTAATAATTTCATTTTCAAAATCATTTCCCAAAATAACGGCTGCTGCTACAACCGGACCACTTAAACATCCTCTTCCTGCTTCATCGCAACCTATTTCATATTCGTGATTTGATAAAACTTTGTACAATTTTTTATATTTTTAACAAAGTTATCAAAATTTAGCATAAAAAAGTTTTGTAAATGTTATAGAAATCTTAAGTTTATGAAAGTTTTAAAAATGTTTTAACAGATGAGGAGAAATTTAAAAAACTTGTTTGTATTAGGAGGTATTCTTTTAGGAACTTCATTATATGCGCAAGAAAAGACTGTTACAGGAACTGTAACAGACTCTGATGGACTTCCAGTAGCTGATGCTGTTGTAAAAACAACATCAGGAAAAGAAGCTTACACTGACGAAAATGGGGTGTTTAGTATTGAAGCTAAACAAGGAGATTTAGTAACAGTAGAAGCAATGGGATTACCAACTCAAACTTTTTCAGTTGGTGCTGGTTCAGAATATAAAGTAACTCTTAAAGCTTCTGATACAGTAGAGTTAGAAGGGGCTGTAGTAACCGCATTAGGTATTACACGTGAAAAAAAATCATTAGGATATGCTTCGCAAGAAGTTAAAGGAGATGTGATTTCTGCTGCAAGAGGGAGCAACCCTTTAAATTCCTTATCAGGAAATGTTGCAGGTTTGTCAATCTCTAACAACTCTGGTAACTTAGGAGGGTCTACTCGTATTGTTCTTAGAGGGTTACGTTCTATTACTGGAGAAAATAGACCATTGATAGTTATCGATGGTATACCAATGAGTAACAACAACGTTAATGGTTCTGGTGCTTCAAGTGGTAGTGGAGGTCGCGATTATGGAGATGGGGCTTTTGATATGAACCCTGATGATGTTGAATCAATCAACGTATTGAAAGGTGGTCCAGCATCTGCTTTATATGGGTCTCGTGGTGCTAATGGTGTAATTATGATTACGACTAAAAAAGGTAAAAAAGGTCGTGATGAAATAACTATTAACACGGGGGTTTCATTTGATCAAGTAGCAATTAGTCCTAAGCTTCAAAAATCTTATGGAGGTGGATCTAAGGATACGTTTAGTAAAATTACAGTAGATGGAAAACAATATAATATTGTAGAGTATCAAATGGATGAATCTTGGGGGCCAAAATATAATGGTCAAATGGTTCTTCATTGGAATGCATTTAATCCTGAAGATCCAACAAACTATATGGTTGCAAGGGAATGGAAAGCTCCAGCTCATGACGTAGATTCATTCTATAATACAGGTATTACTTATACTAATTCTGCTAGTTTTTCAAAATCTTATGAAAATACGAATGCAAAATTAGCAATATCTAACATTAATCAATCAGGTATTATTCCTAATTCATCATTAAAAAGAACAACTCTTAATTTAGGGATTGATAACAAATTTGGAGATAAATTTCAGGTTTCTGGAGATATGAATTATGTGAGAACAGATGGATTTAATCGTCCTGAGTTTGGATATGGAGATAATTCAGTTATTCAGAAGTTCTATCAATGGGGACAACGTTCGTTAGATTTTGCTGCTTTAAAAAATTATAAAAACAGTAAAGGAGAACAATTATCTTGGAACAGAACTGCTTGGAATAATGCCACACCATTATATTCTGATAACCCATATTGGATTATTAATGAGAATACTTCTGACGATAGACGTGATCGTTTTTATGGAAACGTAAAATTAAGATATGACATCTTACCAGGGTTGTATGCAACTGGAGCTGTTTATGGAGATCATTATAACTTACAAATTCAAGAAAGAGTTGCAGTAGGATCTCAAGCGACATCAGGATATAGTTTATATACTCGTCAATTTACAGAGATGAACTACGAAGGGCGTTTAAACTATGAAAAGAAATGGACTGATTTTAGTGTGAATGCTTTCGCAGGGGTTAATAGACGTCATGAGACAAGATCTAATGTAAATGCAGCTACTTCAGGAGGATTAGTTGTTCCAAATTTATATTCGTTGTCTAACTCAATGGCATCACCAACTGTATCTAATTATAGATCTAAGAAAAGAGTAAATTCTGTATTTGCAGGTGCTTCTTTTGGATTCTATGATGTATTCTATTTAGATGTAACAGCTCGTAATGACTGGTCATCTACTTTACCAGAAGCAAATAACTCGTATTTTTATCCTTCAGTATCTGGAGCGTTTGTTTTCTCAAACTTGATTAAACAAGATTGGTTAACATTTGGTAAAATTCGTGGAGGTTGGTCTCGTGTAGCAAATGATACAGATCCTTTCAATTTAATTGATACATATGCTAATTCTACGTTTACAGGAACTACAAATTTAGGAGATCCTTATTATTTATTACCATTAGCTAAAGCAAATAAAAATTTGAAACCTGAGATGGTAGATTCTTGGGAGGTTGGTTTAGAAATGCAATTCTTTAAAAATCGTTTCGGATTTGATGTTACTTATTATCAACAAAAAACAAACGACTTAATTGTACAAAATACAACTCCTGCTGAAACTGGGTTTACTGCTAAATGGTATAATGCTGGGGTAATGGAAAATAAAGGTATTGAAGCAATGGTGAAGATTACACCAATCCAAACTGAAGAATTTTCTTGGGATTTTGCATGGAACTTTGCAAAAAATGATAACAAAATTGTAGAATTATACGGAGACTTACAATCTATTACATTAGCTCAAGCACCATTTAAAGCTGGGGTTTATGCAATGTTAGGTTCTAAATATGGTCAAATCCGTGGAACTGACTTTATTTATGATGATCAAGGTAATAAAGTAGTTGGGGCTAACGGATTGTATTTATCTTCTGGCGTTAAGAATTTAGGTTCTGTTTTACCTGACTATAACATGGGATTCCGTAACACATTTACTTACAAAGGTGTTTCTTTATCTGCGTTAGTAGATGTGCAAAAAGGAGGTAAATACTTTGCTTTAACAAATATGTGGGGTATGTACTCAGGTATGTTAGAAGAAACAGCAGCAAATGGAGTGCGTGAAAACGGTGTAATTTCTCAGGGTGTTACTGGTTCAGTAAAATCAAATGGAGATGGAACTTATACAGTAACAAATACAGCAGAAAATACAAAAGTTGTTGATGCATCTTCATATTTTGGAAATTATTATTCAGGACCAACATCTCAAAACGTATTTGATTCTGATTACATCAAATTAAGAGAGGTTACTTTATCATATACTTTCCCTAAAAAATGGGCTGGACCATTTTCTAATGTAGTTGTATCTGCATTTGGAAGAAATCTAGCTACATGGGGGTTAGATAATAAGAATTTTGATCCAGAAGTTGCTACAGGAGGTTCAGGAAATGTACAAGGATTAGAAGGAGGGTCTTTACCTTCAACAAGATCATTTGGTATGAATCTTAAATTACAATTTTAATTTTAAAGAGTTATGAAAAAAAATATAGGAAAATATTTGTTAATGGCTACTTTATTAGGTTCTACAGCTATGTTTACTTCTTGTGATACTGGATTGGCAGAACTTAATGAAAATCCGAATAGCCCTGAAATTGTACCAACTTATACAATTTTTAATGGAGCTACAAGATACTTAATGCAAACATCACGTGATGGTTGGTGGTCTGCTCGTATGACATTGCCTTGGATGCAATATACTGCACAAATTAACTACACAGAAGAAGATAAATATCAGTATCGTGATACACAAACTTCAGGAGGTTGGAACTCTTTATTTAGATCAGCATCGAATTTTAAAGATATTATCGATAAGTGTACTTCTTCTGAAACATCTGCTCAAATGGAGCAATATGGAGATTTGAATAATCAAATTGCAATCTCTAGAATTATGTTAGCTTATACATTTGATCAATTGGTTACTAGTTTTGGAGATGTGCCATATTGGTCTTATGGTAATAAAAATGCAGATTTTCAAGCATTACAAATTGATGATTTCGCTACGCCAAAATATGTATCTCAGGAAGTAATTTATGAAGATCTTTTAAAAGAATTAAAAGAAGCTTCTGAACAATTGAACGTTGCTGAATCAGGATTTTTAGCTGGAGATAATATTTATGGAGATAAAGAGAAAACTAAAGCTAATCCAATAGTTCATTGGAAGAAATTTGCAAACTCATTACGTTTAAGAATAGCTAACCGTGTAAAAGCTAAATTGCCTTCAGCGAACGCACACATTACTGATGCAATAGCAAAAGGAGTATTTACATCTAATGTAGACAATGCAATGCAATCTTTTGGAAGTTCTGCTGCAGAAGGTTCTCCATTTTGGGCAACTTTCTTTACAGGAAGTATGCGTACAGATTTTGCAACGAATAAACAATTTATTAATTTATTAAAAGGAGAATCAACTAAAAACTTTGGTGTTGACCCTCGTTTACAAGTTTTTGCTGCTCCAATTGGTCTTAAGAAATCTGAGGTTTATCCTGCTTCTTATTCTGATACAAATGATTTAACTAAGTATCAAGGTATGCCTTATGGTCTTCCAGATACAATGTTATCACTAAATAATGAAACAGCTAAACTTTCATTTACTTCTAAGTATGTAATGACGCCTACTTTTGCTGAAGTATTAATGGAATATGCTGAAGTAGAGTTTATCTTATCAGAAATTAATGGATGGGATGCAACTCATTATAAAGCAGGTGTACAAGCCTCTATGGATAAATGGGGTGTTGATGCAACTAAAGCTACAGCTTATGTAAATGCATTACCAGCTGCAAATCAAGAAAACGTTATTACGCAGAAATATATTGCATTATACATGCAAGGAGCTGAAGCTTGGAATGAATACCGTAGAACAGGTTATCCAAATGGAGGAATTTTATTATTACCAGGTCAAACAGCAAAAGATAATAATGGAGCTACTTATACATTTACTCCATTAATGTCAGGTAATGTTGTTGCTAAAGACTTGCCAGCACGTGTACGTTATCCAATTACACAACCATCGTTAAATGGAGCGAATTATAAAGATGCTTCATCTAAATTAAGCAATGGTGATGAAATTGATTCTAAATTATTTTTTGCTAAATAATAGTATCACATTTTTCTTAATACTTTACAGCTACTTCTACTGAAGTAGCTGTTTTTTTATGAAAAAAAAATCGTAATTTCACTAGAAGATAATGTTTATGAAAGGTATAAGGTTTGTTTTTTTTATAAGTTGTTTTAATATACTATGTACTGTTTTAGGTCAATCGACTATAAGAAAGGTAGAAATTAATAAATGTTTAGGTTATAATTTTAATAATGATTTAATCATAGAAACACCTACAGATCTAGATGAAATTCAAGCGGAATTTTATAGACAAAACCCAACTTTAGATCCTATAAAATATACACACAACGGGCGTGTTTATAAAAATTCTAATTTTACAATAGAATATCCTAGAGTGAAAAGGATTTTTACAATAGATGATGGAGATAAAGAAAGGAAGATATTTTATTTTAAATTTATAGAGAATACGTTACATAATCCGATAGAAACTTTTCCAGTTCAAGTCATTTACAATAGGAATAGAACCCCACCTGGATTAAACGGCGAATCTATTTTTGGTTGTATAGAAGCAAATTATGAAAAGTATGATTTAACCAAAATTTCTTTAATTGAAGCATTTATAAATGTACCTACAGATGAACGAATTTTAGTATTTAGTCTTTATAAAACTCAACTGGATATGACTTTGGATAAGAATCTAATCCAAGAATCTGATTGGAGAAATTATCTGATTCATCCAACAGAGGAGCATAAAGTTTATTTGAAAATATCGTTTAAAGATTTTTCAAAGCAATGTGTATCGTATTCTGTAATAGAGCTAAAATTAAAAGATTATTCCACTCAAATGGATAAAACTGAATTTGAGTTTTGTGGAACTCCTTTTGTGGTTAATGGTCCAGATAATCAATCTAATTACGAATGGTATTTTAATGGAGATTTAAAATCAACTAAAAAAGAAGTGAAAGTTGATGCCTTGGGAGAGTGGATTGTCTATTTTGATAATGATTTGGGTTGTAAATCAAGTCTCAAAATTAATGTGATTCCGGAGAAAGAAAGATCGCGTATAGAAAAAGTAACTGCAACTTCTAATAGTATTACGATAATTCCTTTTCCAAATGCTAATATTGATAGTTATTCTTTAGATGGCATTACTTTTCAGAATAGTGGTACATTTTTCAATCAAACAGCAGATTTAATTAGTATTTGGTATAAAACTAAATTAGGTTGTGTTTTTGGACCTATACCTTTTGATATTGCAAACGGCTTCAATTTTTTATCACCAAATGGTGATGGAATTAATGACACTTGGAGTTTGAGAAATAAAGATTTTTATAAAAATGCTAAAATTCAGATTTTTGATAGATATGGTAAAATAGTTGCGAATGGAATCGTAAATGATATTTTGCCTTGGAACGGTAAACATAATAATTTTATATTGCCAACAGGGACTTATTGGTTTATAATAAAAGATGATAAAGAGACACTTAAAACAGGATATATCGTTTTAAAAACAAAATAACAAGCCAGTTGGCTTGCTATTTTGTTTGAGTATATTGATAAATTCTTAATTCGAATAATTAGGAGCCTCTTTTGTAATGACAACATCATGTGGGTGAGATTCGTGTAAACCAGCACCTGTAATTTTAACGAATTTACCGTTATCAATTAAATCTTGAATAGTTGGAGTTCCGCAGTATCCCATTCCAGCTCGTAAACCACCACATAATTGGTAAACAACTTCTGCAATAGAACCTTTGTGAGGAACACGACCTTCAATTCCTTCTGGAACTAATTTTTTCGCATCAGCTTGGAAATAACGATCTTTAGAACCGCGTTTCATTGCAGCTAAAGAACCCATTCCTTGATATGCTTTGAATTTCCGACCTTGGAAAATAATTTCTTCTCCTGGCGCTTCATCTGTTCCTGCAAATAAACTTCCTAACATGACCAAGTTTGCACCAGCAGCAACTGCTTTTACAATATCTCCTGATAATTTGATACCACCATCTCCAATAATTGAAACGTTTCTTGTTTTTGCATAAGAATGTACATCATGAATAGCAGAAAGTTGAGGTACACCAACACCAGCTACAACACGAGTTGTACAGATAGAACCTGGTCCAACACCAACTTTTAAAGCATTTGCTCCAGCATCAATCAAAGCTTTTGCTGCTTCAGCAGTTACAATATTTCCACCCACGATATCTAATTCAGGGAAAGCATTTCTAACTTCAGCAACTTTACTAATAACTCCAGCAGAATGTCCGTGAGCTGAATCTAACGCTACGATATCAACACCTTTGTTTACTAAAGCTTGAACGCGTTCTAATGTATCAGCACCAACTCCAACTCCTGCACCAACACGTAAACGACCTTTTGTATCTTTACATGCATTAGGGAATTCAGTTAAATTGTCAATATCTTTTATCGTAATTAATCCGATTAATTTATTGTTTTCGTCAACGATTGGTAATTTTTCGATGCGGTAACGAGAAAGAATTTCTTTTGCTTTCTTAAGGTCAGTATCAATATCAGAAGTTACGATATTTTCTTTTGTCATCACGTCTTCTACCAATTGATCGAAGTTTTCTTGGTAACGAATATCACGATTTGTAATAATTCCAACCAATGTTCTATCTTCCTCAACAACTGGTAAACCAGAGATTTTGTATTTCTCCATTAAGTTTACAGCGTCTTGTAACTTGTGATGACGAGATAAAGTAATTGGATCAGAAATCATTCCGTTTTCCGAACGTTTTACCATATCAATTTCATTCGCTTGTTCTTCGATTGACATATTTTTGTGAACGAAGGATAAACCTCCTTCACGCGCTAATGCAATCGCTAATCTTGCTTCGGATACAGTATCCATTGCAGCAGAAACTATCGGAATGTTAAGGGTAATATTGTCTGTGAATCTTGTTTGTAGAGATACTTGGTTCGGTAATATCTCTGAGTAGGCAGGCACTAATAACACATCGTCAAAAGTGAAGCCCGTTTGTAGAATTTTGTCTGTTAAAGGCATTGCTTTTTGCATTGCAAATTTAGATGAAAAAAGTTTAGAATCAAAACTATTTGAGAAAATGTATCTTAATTTTGAAGGATTTGATGTTTTGTTAATATGTAAATGAATCGATTAGAAACTTTAAAATTAATTTTAAAATATTCGATAAATCTATATTGTTTAGATGAGATTCTAATCAGAATTTAATCATTTCAATCCTAAGCTATATCAATTTTTTATCTTATTTTCGCAAGATAGTTTATTAAAACAAAATGGATATAAATTTCAAAAAGTGGAACAACATCTTGGGTGTTGCGATGTTCTTGATAGCGACAATATTGTATTTGGCGTCGATGGAACGTTACCTGAGTTTGTGGGATTGTGGTGAGTACATTGTATCATCAGCAAAATTGGGAGTTACGCATGCGCCAGGAGCAGCTTTGTTCCAAATAATGGGAGCTGTTTGGTCTGGTTTAGCTTTTGGTGACGGAAGCAAATATGCCATATTAATCAACAGTACATCTGCCTTATATAGCGCAGGAACAATTATGTTTTTGTTTTGGACAATTACATATTTTGCTCGAAAAATGTTTGCAAAAACACAAGATCCTATGAATGTTGATGCGATTGAACTAAATGCTTCTCAAAAAATTATAACATTAGGAAGTGGGTTAGTTGGAGCTGCAATTTTTATGTTTAGCGATACATTCTGGTTTTCTGCGGTAGAGGGAGAAGTTTATGCAATGGCATCTTTCTTTACAGCGTTATTATTTTGGCTGATTACAAGATGGGATCAAGTCGCTGATACACCTAGAGGAAACAAATGGTTAGTAATTATTTCGTTGGTGATTGGTTTATCGGTTGGTGTTCACTTAATGGCAATGTTAGCAATTCCAGCAGTTTGTTTTGTATACTATGCTCGAAAATATAGATTTACAATCAAAAGTTTCTTAATCGCAAATGTTATTACATTGATTATTTTAGCTTTTGTATTCAAAATAATATTCCCAGTTGTAATGACATTCTTTGGTAGAACAGAGATTTATGTAGTCAATAATTTGGGGATGCCTTTCAATTCTGGGACAATTATCGCCGCTATTATTTTAATCGCAGTTTTCTATTTTGCAATTAAATTAACGCAGAAATATGGTTCAGCTTTATTGAATACAATTTCGTGGTGTGTGATTTTTATGTTGATTGGTTTCTCATGTTGGTTAGTTATTCCGATTCGTGCCAATGCAAATCCTCATATGAATTTGAATGATCCTGATACAGCTTTGGGTGTTTTAGATTATTTTAATCGTGAACAATATGGTTCTTGGCCTGTGATGTACGGACCAGTTTTTACGGCTCATATTGCAAGTGACGGAATCAAGCGTGATACTAACGGAGCACCAGAAAGTACAGTTCGTAGTTCTGAATATATTAAGGATAAACGTACAGGAAAATATTTGAAAGTTTCGGATCGTTTAGATTATACATACGAAGATAAATATGTAAAGTTTTTCCCTAAAATGTTCAGTCCAGACCCAGGTGTAATGGAGAATTATGCAGCAGTTTATGCTTTTCCAAAATTCTCTTTGAATGCACAATATGCGGGGGATAAAGAAGCGCAACAAATGTACGCGCAATTAGTAGAGAAACGTCAAAACAGACAATTAAAAGTTGCAGAACTTAAGAAATATGGTGAGATTTTAGATATCGAACCACCTACATTTGGTGAACAATTTAATTACTTTATTGATTACCAAATCAACTATATGTTTATCCGTTACTTTATGTGGAATTTCTCTGGTCGTCAAAACGATTTAGAAGGTAATTTCGAGATTACAAAAGGTAACTGGATTTCAGGAATTCCATTTATTGATAATCCACGTTTAGGAGATCAATCAAAATTACCAGATGAATATAGAAATGATGGAACAAATGTGTATTTCATGTTACCATTATTCTTAGGTTTAATCGGATTATTTACACAATTAAACAGAAATTTTGTCAACTGGTGGTCATTGTTGTCATTGTTTATTTTAACAAGTGTCGGAATCATCTTTTATACATCTGTAAAACCTTTCGAGCCTCGTGAACGTGATTATGCATTGGTAAGCTGTTTCTATGCATTTGCGATTTGGGCAGGATTGGGTGTGCAAGGAGTTTATTTATTACTTCAAAAATTTATGAAGAAAGAATTGAAACCGTCTTTAGCAATTGGAACGACTGTTATTTTAGCTGGTATTCCAATTTTAATGGGAGCTCAAAACTGGGACGATCACGATCGTTCAGAGCGTTCTGTAGCTTATTCTTTGGCTTACAATTATCTGAATCCGCTTGATAAAAACGCTATTCTTTTTGTCTATGGAGACAATGATACTTATCCACTTTGGGGATTACAAGAAACCGAAAATTTCCGTGATGATGTAAAAATTGCGAATTTAACGTTGGCTGCTTCTCCATGGAATTTAGAGCAATTATTACGCAGAACGTACAATGCAGCACCACTTCCAAGTGATTTGAAACCGAAAGATTATCAATCTGGAACTAACGATCAAATTTTTGTTGTTGGAGGTTCTATTAAAAATATTTTTGATCAAATAAATGGTTTCATCAAACCAGGGTCTAATCAAACATTAGAAACGTTAAGTCAAATGCCAATCGAGCAAGTTGGTCAATATTTATCTGATCCTGAAATTGATCCAAACCAAGTGATGTCAGTTTATAAAAGTTTAAAACCTTTGCAAAAATATATCACAACAGATAGTATGACCGCTAAAGAAGCGATGGATTTTATTTTAGATAATAAATCACCAGAGAAACAAGCTTTAGCAGATTATTTTGGTTATCCAATTGGTGGAGCAAATTATTTACCTGTTTCTAAAATTGTTGTTCCTGTAAATAAAGCAAACGCGCTAAAATACGGAATTGTAAGTGCAAAAGATGCCGATAAAATGGTTGATTCAATCACAATTAATATCAAAGCGTCAAGTTTGTTCAAAAACAATTTATTGTTGTTGTCAATGATGGCGAAATACAATTGGGATCGTCCTATTTACTTTAGTGGTGGAGGAATTTCTGATCCAGAAAATACATTCTACATGAATGATTATTTATTGAATGCTGGAATGAGTTATAAATTAGTTCCTATTTATACGCCTTTTGGTAAAGGAGGAATAATTGGAGCTTCTGATAATGATATGTTGTTAAGAACATTCAATTCTTACAAATGGTCTGGATATAATAATCCTGATGCGTCATTTAGTTTGACAGAGCGTAACTATACATCTTCTTATAGAAATACTGCAGTTCGTTTAGCAGATGATTTATTGAATGCTGGACGCAAAAAAGAAGCGATTACAGTTTTAGATAAAGTAATGCTAGAAATTCCTGCTTTAGCGAAATACGACATTGGTTATGGAGTAAGTAGAATTGCCGGAATTTATTTAAAAGCTGGAGAGGATAATAAAGCGCAAGAATTGTTTGCACATGTTCGTAAAGAAGCAAATGCGAAAATAGCTTTCTTTGAGTCGTTGCCTTCAGGGAAAGGATATTCAATTGGTTCAGATTTAGCCGCGGCTAAGAATGATTTGATGATGTCAATCTACAACGAAGCTTCCGCTTTAGGTGAAAGAGGTGATAAAGAAAAAGCACTGAAAGTTTTTGAATCTGCTTATAATCCTGTTTTGAAGAAATTCGAAACCTTATATAAAGAAGTTGTTGCAGATGGAAAAGTTGACGCAGCTGATCAAGCAAAAATCATGAATCAGTTTAATTATTTAGACGAAATGATTGGTGTAGCAGCAGAAATTGATACCAATTATGCGAAACAACAACAGAATATTTTATACAAAATGGTCGGACAATAAGTCAAATCAATAAAAACAGAAAAGCTCCAAAAATTATTTTGGAGCTTTTTTTGTAAAATAAAGTTCTGAATATTAAGCTATTGTTAATTTTAGTATGTTTTATCATTATTGAATTTTGGAGTTTGGCACACAAATTGAAATTATACAAATAAGTTTAACAAAATTGTAAATATTTTAAAACATTATAAAAATGAAAAAAGTATTATTAACAGCTGCTTTCGCAGTAGCAGGTATGGTAGGAGTTTCAGCACAAACAACAGGTGTTGAAGGTACAGTTCACGTAGGTATTCCAGTAGGAGAGACAGCAGATGTATCTTCATTTAATATCGGAGTAGATTTAGCTTATTTATATCCTATTGCAAATAACTTTAAATTAGGTGCTAAAGTAGGTTATGATCATTTTATTGGAAAAGAGTATAAAATTAATAATGTAGTTGTAGCTGAAAAAGATGATGTTGGATTTATTCCATTAGCAGCAACAGCTAAATATGAATTTAGTAATAATTTATTTGTAGGTGCTGATTTAGGTTATGCTTTCGCTACAACTGACGGTTATGAAGGAGGTTTATTTTGGCAGCCTAAAATTGGCTATTCTGCTTCAACATGGGATTTATATGCAGGGTATAAAGGAATTTCTGCGGGTCCAGAAAATAATAACACTGTAGATTGGAAATATAATGCAGTATCTGTTGGTTTCGCTTATAAATTCTAAATAGAAAATAACGTATAATTGATAAAAGCTACATCGAAAGATGTAGCTTTTTTTTATTAAAATGCTTTTATGAATGTTAAAATTAAATGATTAATATATTTAATATGAGTTAATTAATATTTGTAGTACTACTTTTTAACATTATTTGGCACAAGACTTGAAATTATGAAACCATCATAATTAGAACTATAAAATTTAAAAAGATGAAAAAATTATTTTTTATTGCTGCTGCAATGTTAGGAGTTGTTAGTCTGAGCGCACAAGAAAAAACAACATCATCACAATTTGGTGTCAAATCAAGTGTAAATATGTCTTCTTTTAACGGAAAAGATGTAAATGATAATGATTATAAAGTAGGTTTTAGCGCAGGTCTTTATGGACATTTTCCACTTACTGATCGTTTTGCTGTTCAACCAGAGGTAAATTTTACAAGAATGGGAGGGAAGTACAAAGACGAAGTAATGGAAGTAGGAAATACAACTGTAAAAAGTAAAAACAAAACGACTTTAGATTATATTCAAGTTCCAATCATGTTCAAATACTATCCTGCTGCATCTCGTTTCAATATTGAGGCTGGTCCACAATTTGGATTTAACATGTATGCGAGCAATAAACAATCTACAAGTACATATGCGAATAATACCGTTTACACAACAGAACAAAAGTTTGATGTAAAAGATGACGTAAAAAACTTTGACTTTGGTGTTAACTTCGGTTTAGGATACAATGTAACAGACAATATCAATGTTGGTGCTAGATATTATATGGGGTTAACAAGACTTACAGAAAATACAAACAATGGTACAGCAATTGGTGCTGATGTTAAAAACCATTCATTTTCTTTAGGAGTTGGATATTCATTTTAATCGAGAATATTTAAGTTTAAATAAAAAGGATTCTGAAAAACTCAGAATCCTTTTTATGTTTTTATAAAATTTAGCATTAATCTTTCAACGCAATTTTTTTGATGGAATGTGTCAAAATTATTCTATTAATCATGAATAAAATGATCACGATAATTAATCCAAAACCGATCACTTCCCAAACATGCGAAGTTTCTGTTGCCATAAATTTTCCGACTTTTTCTTTGATGATATTCAAGATGAAATAAACCAATGGAATCGAAATAAGATAACTGATCAACATAAAAATAATCGAAAATTTCAGATACGGACGAGCCAATTGATTGATGTTATATCCAATCAAAAATAAATCTTTCGTTTTGTGTTTATTCTTTTCAATCATCAATTGAAAATTGATAATCATCAACCAAATCGCTGCAAAAACAATGATTAAACCAATAAATAAAACCAACGAAAAAGCTAATTTTAGATAATACGTCAATTCATTATTTTTCAATTCATCTTTGTTGATATCATAATTTTGTTGCTCAAAATAAGTCGAAGCATTTTCATCACCTTGAGATTTTGTTTCAACAACAATTCGCGAAGGTTCTGTATTTTTTTGAGATGCATACGTTTGATTTGCCCATTCCAAAAAGTTTTCAGGAACTAAAATCGTATTAATTTTAGTCGTGAAATCGACAATTCTTGCTTGATATACTTTCTGATTTTCGCCTTTTCCTAAAATCAATTGAAAAGGAATTTTAGTAAATAATCCTTCCGAAACTTGTGGTAAACCTTGACTTGTTGCAAAACCGAAATTGTACAAATTCAAATAACTTTTCGGAATAATAATCGGAATAAAATCTTGTCCTTCTTGCCATTTCCAATCCGATTCTTTGACATCAATAAAATCTTCTGGAACAGATTCAAAAAATAAATCAGTCGAAAAACCACGAATTCCAGTAACTCCACCAACTTGTAATTTTACAGGGAATTGACTGCTTTTGAATGTTCCGACTTTCTCAACAAAATTTTGCGATTTCAAATCGTTAATTTCATTTTCACTAAAACTTGGTTTTTCTCCAGTCAACGTTTGTAAAGACGATATTTTTTTATTCAAAACCACATAATTTGCTTTCCAAACAGAACTATCTTCTCCAAAATTTTTCGCATAATCCAAATAAATTGTTCCAGCCAAAATCAAGATGAAAAATCCAATAATTGAGAAAAAACAAAAGGTTGTAATTCGTAAAAAACTTAGGTTTTTACGAACTAATTTTTCGATTAAAGTTTTAGAGTTGAATGACATTTGCAAGGCGTATATCGTGAATTTCGTGTAAGCTTGTAAAGATGATTCCAGCGTTATTTTTTGCAGCTTCTTTGGTAACCAAATCAATCAAAAGTTGTTGATTCATTTCATCTAAATGGCTAAAAGGTTCGTCCAAAAGTAGAAAATCAAATGGTTGACAAAGTGCGCGAATCACCGCAATTCGTTGACGTTGACCATAAGAAAGATGAATCGCTTTTTGATGTAAATGACTTTTTAAACCAACTTTTTCAATCCATTCAATAATTTGATTTTCGGATTGATGTTGTGTTAATACATTTTTTAATTGGATATTTTCCATCAAAGTTAATTCTTCAAACAAATGCAAACCTTGAAAAACATACGCAATTTTTTCGCGTCTAATTTTTGTCCAATCATTCAAAGAATAATTCTTAATATTTTGTCCATCAAACAAAACTTCTCCGTCATAATCTTTTCTATCACCGTACAAAATATTAATCAACGTCGATTTTCCAACACCAGAATGTGCAACGATTTGATAAATATTTCCGCTTGAAAAAGTGTATGTATTTTTCCAAATTTCAGATTGTTCGAACCCAAATTCTTTCAAAGGATGCGGAACAAGTTGACTGATTTTAATTTCCATTTTGTTGTGCAGCTTGATTGAAAAATAGTGAATAAGCTTGGTCCAAAAGTAAGAAAATCACTTCCAAACTATTTTTATCCGTCTTTTTCATATGTATTTTTCCTGTTTTTGTGTATTCATTCGAAACGCGGTAATCGATGTGATCAAAATAAGATAAAACCGTTTGCATTTCTTTCGTATTTCCGAACGGAATTTGTTGATAAATATAATTTTGAACTTCTTTTGGATATTGATCAAAATTCAAATTCATATAACCAAACATCGGATTTGAAGCGTTTGTCGCATATTTTGACGTTACAAAATTTGAAGAACTTACCATCTTGTTCAAATATTGATTCATAATCGATTGATTATTTGTGATGTACATCAAATTGTTTTTGTACGTCATATAAATCTTCATATTTGTCGAAAGTGGCAACATATAATAAGGTCCAATTTTCTGAATATTTTCTTGATTGGCTTTAATAAATTCGTTGAAGAAAAGATCGTTTTTCATTTTTCCTCCCAAAACAAATTTCGGATAAACAATTTGCTTGATAAAAGCTTCTTTCTTACCAAAAAAATCATTTGGATTAAATGCTTTTCCGATCTCAAAATCATAAACACTAAACAAAGCTTCGCCTTCAAAACTTTGTTCTAATTTGTTCAAATCAATTTCATATTGTTCTAAAAAAGTAGTCAAGAAATTTTGATTTTCGAACACATAACGTGTGTTTGCAGGATAAATACCAAGTCCAATATTCATGTAGCTTTGCGCAGGAAAATACTTAAAAAAATCAGTATTTATTTTTGATTTCCACATTGGACGTTCTTGCAATTCAACTTTTGTAATCGCATCTGGATGAAATTTCTGTGTAAAACTAATTCCGTCCGAAGTAAATGAAATAAAATTAACCCAAGAGCTTTTTGTAAAATCAAGGTTTTTCTTTTCAGAACTTTCAAGTTTAGAGAAGTTTTTCAAAAAGTTTCCAGTGTACCAAATGTTGATATCCTGAGAGTTTTTAACAAAATCTCCAAAGCTGTTATTTTCTTTCGCAAGTGAATGTTTATCATTGATAATTTTCGTGAAATAATCTTGAATCGCTTTTTCTTCAACACCAAATTCAGAAACAATCAATAAAAATTGAGATTTATTCCAAACCATAAATGGTTTATTGAATCCAGAAATTGTTGTAAAACCATCTTTCTTTTCAAACGAAATATCTTTTTTGTATAAACCTTTGTAAATGGTTGATAAATGTTTTTCAAATTGATCTTTGTCACGCATATTTGTAATCAACGCAACCATATTTTTTCCATTAATTTTTTGTCCAAAAATGTAAATAGGGCTGATAATATCTATGCCTGCTGAAGTCGGATTGTTTTTAATATCATTTAATAATTGATCAAAAGTTGGATCTTGATTTTTAAGTTCGCCTTCGGCTAATTGATAAATTTTGTATTGTTCTAATTTCTGAAAATTACCTTTTTCTGCAATTGATTTTGGATTTATCAACGCAACAAAATCTGCATCTGTTGGAATCAAAACCGTATAATCTTCGTTTTTGGAACAGCCTGCAAAAAGCAAAATAATGAATAGAATTGAGTAATATTTGAAGCCTTTTTTCATCGAAAAAATATCTTTAAAAATTGTTGTTAATTATTTGTTTAATCCTGAATTAAATCTGAAATCATCTGATTTTTATTCAAGAATTGTTAAATCTATAATATTGGGATAAATTTAAGCAATTATTAATATGATTTTCGTTTCTATAACAATAAAAATATGTAAAAATTTCTTATATTCGCACTCCTTGATTTAGAAGAAATAAGAAAGAATTCGATGGCAAAAAAGTTTAGAGAATATAAGCACTTAGACTTGGTACAAGTCTCAAAAGAAACGTTAGAAGATTGGAAACAAAATAATGTTTTCGAAAAAAGTATTTCTACGCGTGATGGAAATCCATCTTTTGTGTTCTATGAAGGTCCTCCTTCTGCAAACGGAAAGCCAGGGATTCACCACGTTTTAGCACGTTCTATCAAAGATATATTTTGTCGTTACCAAACCTTGAAAGGAAAACAAGTTTTCCGTAAAGCGGGTTGGGATACGCACGGTTTACCAGTAGAATTGGGAACTGAGAAAGAATTAGGAATTACCAAAGAAGATATTGGAACTAAAATTTCAATTGAAGAATATAACGAAGCGTGTAAACGTACAGTAATGCGTTACACAGATTTGTGGAATGATTTGACTGAAAAAATGGGTTATTGGGTGGATATGGAAGATCCATATATCACGTATAAACCAAAATATATGGAGTCTGTTTGGTGGTTGTTGAAGCAAATTTATAACAAAGATTTGTTGTACAAAGGTTATACAATTCAACCATATTCTCCTAAAGCTGGTACAGGTTTATCTTCACACGAGTTAAATCAACCAGGAACTTATCAAGATGTTACAGATACAACGATTGTTGCTCAATTTAAAGTAAAGAAAGATTCAACAGATTTATTTAATAATTTTGATGGAGATGTGTATTTCTTAGCTTGGACAACAACACCTTGGACGTTGCCATCAAATACAGCGTTAACAGTTGGTCCAACTATCGATTATGTTGTAGTTGAAACATTCAATCAATATACATTCGAGCCAATTCGCGTAATTTTAGGAAAACCATTGGTTTCTAAACAATTCGGTAAGCCATATTTCTTAGCAGAAACAGAAGAAGATTTCAAAGTTTATGCGGCAGGAAATAAGACAATTCCTTACAAAATTGTAGGAGAATACAAAGGTGCTGATTTTGTTGGAACTCGTTATGAGCAACTATTACCTTGGGCGTTGCCTTACGAAAATGCAGAGAATGCTTTCCAAGTAATTCCTGGAGATTTCGTAACAACAGAAGATGGTACAGGTATCGTACATACTGCGCCTACTTTTGGTGCGGATGATGCGCGTGTTGCAAAAGAAGCTGGTGTTCCACCAATGTTGGTATTAGATACGCATGGAAATGCTGTTCCTTTAGTAGATTTACAAGGTCGTTTTGTGGCTGATTTACCAGAAGGTTATGGAGGTAAATATGTGAAAAATGAATATTACGATGATGGAACTGCTCCTGAAAAATCGGTTGATGTAGAAATCGCGATTTTATTAAAAGAGCAAAACAAAGCCTTCAAAGTAGAGAAATATAAACACAGTTACCCACATTGTTGGAGAACAGACAAACCTATTTTATATTATCCATTAGATTCTTGGTTTATCAAGGTAACGGATGTGAAAGACCGTATGGTTGAATTGAATAAAGAAATCAATTGGAAGCCTAAAGCGACTGGAGAAGGACGTTTCGGAAACTGGTTAGAAAATGCCAATGATTGGAATTTATCTCGTTCTCGTTATTGGGGAATTCCATTGCCAATATGGAGAACTGAAGAAGGGGATGAAGTTACAGTAATTGGTTCCGTAGAAGAATTAGTTGCTGAAATTGAAAAATCAATTGCGACAGGCGTAATGACTTCTAATCCTTTCCAAAATTTCGAAGTTGGAAATATGACAGAAGAAAACTATGATTTAATCGACTTACACAAAAATGTAGTAGATGAAATTACATTAGTTTCTGAATCAGGAAAACCAATGAAACGCGAAGCGGATTTGATTGACGTTTGGTTTGATTCTGGAGCAATGCCTTATGCGCAAGTTCACTATCCATTCGAAAATAAAGAATTGATTGATAATGGAACAATGTATCCAGCTGATTTTATTGCAGAAGGTGTCGATCAAACACGTGGTTGGTTCTATACATTACACGCAATCGGAACATTAGTTTTTGATTCGAAAGCATATAAAAATGTAATGTCAAACGGATTGGTATTAGACAAAAATGGTCAAAAAATGTCAAAACGTTTGGGGAATGCTGTCGATCCATTCGATACATTGGCAACTTATGGTCCTGATGCAACACGTTGGTACATGATTGCGAATGCGCAACCTTGGGAAAACTTAAAATTTGATATTGCTGGAGTGGACGAAGTTCGTCGTAAATTCTTCGGAACATTATATAATACCTATTCATTCTTCGCATTATACGCGAATGTGGACGGATTTACATTTGAAGAAGAAGAAATTCCTGTAAATGAAAGAGCTGAATTAGATCAATGGATTATTTCTGAATTGAATACATTAACGAAAAAAGTTGATGCCTTTTTAACAGATTATGAACCAACAAAAGCGGCTCGTGCTATTCAAGAATTTGTGATAGATAATTTATCAAACTGGCACGTACGTTTATCAAGAAGACGTTTCTGGAGAGGTGATTATTCGAAAGATAAAATTGCAGCTTACCAAACATTGTACAAAGTTTTAGAAACGGTTTCAATTTTAGGTTCTCCAATTGCACCATTCTTCATGGATCGTTTGTACAAAGATTTGAATGCAGCTACAGGTAAAAATCCTGCAGAATCTGTGCATTTAGCAGATTTCCCCGTTGCAGACGAATCATTGATTAAAACCGAATTAGAAGAACAAACGCATTTAGCACAAACGGCGACAAGTATGATTTTATCACTTCGTAAATTGAGTGATAACAAAGTACGTCAACCATTACAAAAAGTAATGATTCCTGTATTGAATGATACGATGAAAGCTAATTTGGAAGCTGTATCAGAATTATTGAAACAAGAAGTTAACGTTAAAGAAATTCAACTTTTAACAAACGAAGAAGCATCAAGTCTTTTAGTGAAATCTATTAAACCTAATTTCAAGACTTTAGGTCCGAAATATGGAAAAGAAATGAAAGCTATTTCGGCTGCTACAGCAGAATTAACGAATGAAGAAATTGTTAAATTAGAGCAATCAGGTAAAATAGATTTGTTAATTGACAACAAAACATTAACTTTAGATTTAGAAGATTTTGAAATCGCTACAAAAGACATCCCAGGATGGACTGTTGCTTCTAATTCTACATTGACAGTAGCACTTGATTTAAAATTAACTGAAGTATTAATTAATGAAGGTGTTGCACGTGAATTGGTAAATAGAATTCAAAATATACGTAAAGAAACCGGACTAGAAGTAACCGACAAAATTATACTTAACTTAAAAAATGATGAATCAATCGTAAATGCAGTCGAGCAAAACAAAGATTACATTTGTTCTGAAACATTAGCTGAAGATCTTGTTTTACAAGACCAAGTTGCAAATGGAGCAGAGGTTGAAATTAATGGATTGATGACGCAAATTGCGATTACAAAACTGTAAGCGTATGGCAACAACAGATGAAAAAGTAAGGTACTCTGATGCAGAGTTGGAAGAGTTTAGAGCAATAATTCAAGAGAAATTAGATCAGGCTATAAAAGATTATGAATTATTGAAAGAAGCTTACACAAACGATAGTAACAATGGAACGGACGATACGTCACCAACTTTCAAAGCGTTTGAGGAAGGTTCTGAAACCATGTCGAAAGAACAAAATGCACAATTAGCAGCACGTCAAGATAAATTTATCCGCGACTTGAAAAATGCATTGTTACGTATTTCGAACAAAACATACGGTATATGCCGTGTAACAGGAAAATTAATTAACAAAGATCGTTTGAAATTAGTTCCGCATGCAACATTAAGCATCGAAGCTAAAAATATGCAACGTTAATACAGAGTTTTGAAAAAAGTAGTACTCATTACCATTTTGGTTTTAATCATTGACCAAATCTCGAAATTTTACGTTAAAACACACTTTTTTTTAGGTGAAGATGTAGATGTTTTGGGTTGGTTTAAAATAGCATTTGTAGAAAATCCAGGAATGGCATATGGTATGCATTTCGGAGGAGAAACTGGTAAAATCGTTTTATCACTTTTACGAATTGCTCTAATCGGAATGATTATCTACTATATTAATGCATGGTCGAAAAAACTAAATAATAATTTCTTTATCATTCCGATTGCGCTTGTTTTGGCAGGGGCAATAGGGAATGTGCTTGATGGAATTTTTTATGGCGTTATTTTCGATAAAGGAACTACTTACAATGAAATGTTTCAGGATTGGGTAGGGTATCAAGGTATCGCACAAGCAAACTTTGCTGGTTATTCTGGTTGGTTTACGGGCTGTGTCGTAGATATGCTTTATTTCCCAATTGTGGAGTTTGATTGGCCTTCTTGGATTCCAATTGTAGGCGGACAACATTATAAGTTCTTTCAGCCTGTATTTAATATCGCAGATTCGGCTATTTTTATTGGAGGACTTACTTTGTTCCTTTTCCGTAAAAAAGCCTTTACAACCAAAAATGGTATAAGATTAAGATTTTAAAAAGATAATCCCTCAGTTCAAATACTGAGGGATTTTTTTGTTATATTTATTTGAACAAGAATTGATTTTTATGAATAGTTGGTTTAATCTTTTAACTGAAAGTTGTGACAAAAATGATTTGTCTAAATATGTTACGATTTATCATATCAAAAGTTGTTCTTATGATGAGAGTTTTATAGGTAAAAGTATTTCTTTAGACGATATAATTTCAATCATTAATAAAGATTCTATTAATATTCAAAATGATCTTTTGGAAATATTTGTAGTAATAAAAGAAGATAATATCTGTGATTTAATTGTAATATATAATCCTTTCGAATTATTTGAGAATTCCTATGTTTATAAAGTAATTCCTAATATTAATGAAGAACTGAAGAATCAGTTTATAATTAATTCAGAAAAAGTCAAATGATTATGAAATTGAAAAAATATTTACCATTTGTAATTTTTATAACTATTATCGTATTATATTTATACAGGTGTGTTTATCAAAATAATTCTTATTTTATTAATAATGAAATTCATGCTAAAATTATTAAGGTAAAAAGTTTTGAAAATAAATCACTTCTATTTTACTATAATGAAAAATATTGTATATCAACAGGGGATACTAATAAAGATACATTAAGAGTAGGCGATTCTATTTCGAAAGAAGCTAATTCAAAAGAATTTGATGTTTATAGAAAAAATAAGAAAAATTATATATTTTTCAATACTTATGAGAAAAAGCCTTACTAGGATTACTATTTCAGAGGTGTCATTAATTCATCACTCATAATATCACTTTTCTTGTCGAAGGATAAAAACGTTTTAGAAATATCCTTGTCAAGGTTTCAAACCTTGACAAGGATTTATATTTCTGAACTTTGAGTTTCGTATTTCGAACTTCAAAAAATATAACATTAATCTCAATTGATAAAAAAATGGAAGTATATAACATATAAAAAACTCCTTTCAATTTCTTGAAAGGAGTTTTGTTGTGGTCCCTACTGGATTCGAACCAGTGACCCCCTGCTTGTAAGGCAGGTGCTCTGAACCAACTGAGCTAAGAGACCTTGTTTAGAATTTTATTTAAAAGACTTTCTA
>NZ_DINY01000041.1:115573-132597 GCF_002426075.1 Empedobacter sp. UBA5528
TGAGCTAAGAGACCTTTTTAGAATTTTATTTAAAAGACTTTCTAATGTCTTTATGTGGTCCCTACTGGATTCGAACCAGTGACCCCCTGCTTGTAAGGCAGGTGCTCTGAACCAACTGAGCTAAGAGACCTTCGTAATTGGATTGCAAATATAGGGCTGTTTTTGAATAATCCAAATAGTTAAAATGAAAAAAATTAAATAAAATTTAATGTTAGGACTTAACTCTTTTCATTTCAAAGAAATAATTTTTCACATTTTAAAAAGAAATATTCGTCTTTTTCTTTTTCTCTTCAATTTTAACCCCTTTAAACAGGTAAATAATCCCAATAAATGAGATAGAAATGGTGATAATAGAGAAAATAAATGCCGTACTTGTGGCTAAAGTTTCATCAAAATTGAATCGATGTGCAGCGTACATAAATACAGCTTCTCTAATCCCAAATCCACTAAAAGAGATAATGGATAAAATTCCTGAAACTAAAAAGATCAATAAATATATACTGAAATTATCTGGATGAATATTCAATCCTTCCAAAACAAAATACAACATACCAACTTGTATCAATTGTAAAACGATAGAATAAATCATCGAGTTGTAAAAAGTTTTTTTATGAATAGGGAAAATCATTCCTAAAATAAATGGAATAGCTATAAAACCAACCAAAGAAAGGATTAATGAACCATATTGTACCCAAGGATAAACTGTCAAATTTGAGAAAAATATTAGGAAGATGATGATGAGTAACATTGCACAAAGACCAATAATTTTATCAAGAAAAACCGCCTGCGAAATTTCTTTCAGACTGATTTTATAGTTTTTATTCAACACATAAACTTTGTATGCATCGCCTCCAATTCCACCTGGAACAAAAGTGTTGTAAAACATTCCTAAGAAATACAAACGTGCATTTGATTTGTATGATAAATCGAGATTAATATCCCTGAAATAATAATCTAATCGGAAAACAGACAAGGCTTGCGAAAGTACATAAAGGATAACAGCAATAAAAATATACGCCCAATTTGCATTTTTGTAATGACTGAAAATATCAAAAATATGTAGTTTAACAAAGAAGATATAATAGATTAACGCAATACTAATCGTTAATTTAATTCCCGTTATAATATATTTTTTAGTTTTTGGATTCAATTGAAATCTTTTGATAATTAACGCACAAATTTAGAGAATCTTCTAATAACCATTCAAAAAATTATTTATCTACCAATATTTGTCTGATATTACGTAGTTTTGCGTTTAAATTAATCGAATCATGCAATCAAAAGTTATTGTAATTACAGGTTCTTCTTCGGGGGTAGGATTGACTTTGGCAAATTATTTTCACGATAAAGGACATCAAGTTTATGGTTTATCAAGAACAGCTAAAGGTCAAGAAAAATTTAAACATATTGCGACAGATGTTTCGGATAAAGAAAATGTAAAACGTAGTTTTAAGCAGATTTTTTTGGAAACAAATCATCAAATTGATGTGTTGATTAACAACGCTGGAATTGGAATGTTAGGCGCTGTGGAAGATGCTTCGAAAGCTGATATCGAGAAATTATTGGATGTTAATGTGTACGGACCAATTTATACAATTCAAGAAGTTTTGCCTATAATGCGTACGCAAAAAAACGGTTATATCCTGAATGTTTCTTCCATTGCAAGTAACAATGGTTTGCCTTTTAGAGGATATTATTCAGCTTCTAAAGCTATGATTGATCGTTTGATTGAATCGGCTCGTTTGGAAAATCGTCATACAGGAGTAGAAATTGCAACATTGAATTTTGGAGATATCAAAACAAATATTGCTGAAAGTCGTGTCAAAACATTTGTGTCAAAATTTTATCAAAAAAGATATGATGCGATGGTTGCAGATATTGATCACGAAGTACAAGATGGCACACCAACAGAAGATTTGATTCCAATTATTGAAAATATTATGGCTCAAAAGAATTTGAAACCACATTATTATATTGGGAAATCGATGCAAAAATTTTCGGTTACGTTGAAAAATATTTTGCCTCAAAAAATGTTCGAAAATATTATTGCAAAATATTCAAAATTAGATTAATAGATGGAAAAGGTTATTTGGCATTATAAATCTTTTGACGATTTAACATCGAAAGAGCTATATAAAATAGTGCAATTGCGTAACGAAGTTTTTGTGATTGAACAAAATTGTATTTACCAAGATTGCGATGATAAGGATTTGGTTTGTGGACATCTTTGGGCAACGATTGGCGATGAGGTTGCAGCGTATTCTCGAATTGTTCCGAAAGGAACTTCATACGAAAACGAACCTTCAATTGGTCGTGTAATTTCGAATCAAAAGTTTCGTCGTTATGGATTAGGGAAACAATTGATGAAAAATTCGGTTCAAATCATTGAAAATCAATTTAAAACGTCTTCAATCCGAATTTCTGCTCAATCTTATTTGAAAGAATTTTATTCTTCGTTTGGCTTCGAGCAAGTTTCGGAAGAATATTTAGAAGACGATATTCCGCATATCGAAATGTTGAGAAAATGAAATTTCTAAAATACTTTTTCATAACGCTATTTTCAGCTTTCATTGCATTAGTTTTGGTTGATGTCTATTATTCGAATCAACTCAAAAAAATGGCTTTGTTTAGCGGAGAAGTGCAAGAATGGAATCAAATAAGAGAAGGAAAAACGAAGGTTGAATTGGCTATTTTTGGTTCTTCTCGAGCATTTATTCAAATTAATCCGAATATTTTAGAACAAGATTTAAAACTGACCACGCATAATTTTGGATTAAACGGAAGTAAATTCAAAATGCAATTGTATCGTTTCAATTTGTATTTGAATCATAATCCAAAACCAAAAATAGTTGTTTGGAATTTAGATACTTTTTCGTTTTCACACATTGATGAAGTTTTTCAGCCAAATCAATATGCGCCATTTATGTTATGGAATTTTAAACTTTATGGTGCATTAAAAGAATATAAAGATACGAAATTGGTTGATTTTATTGTACCGCTTTATCGTTACAGAGATCAAACGTATTGGAAAGATCAAATTGTAAGGGCTAAGAAAGAAAAATTGCATAAAGACGGACTTTTTCGTGATGATGGTTTCAAATCATATAACCGAAAATGGAATGTTGATTGGGAAAAAATGAAAAAGAAAAACTCTGATTTTGACTTCTCAGATTATACTTTATTAGAAGAATTAATTGCGAAATGTGAGCAAGAAAATATTCAGCTTATTTTTACAATTGCACCCGAATTTTACAAAGGTCAAGATTATATGTTGAATCGAGAAGAAGTGATTAATCGTTATCAAACAACATTACAAAAGCATCATCTTCCGTTATTAGATTATTCGACTGATTCGATCAGTTATCAACAAAAATGGTTTTACAATACCACCCATTTAAACGATAAAGGGGCGGATGAGTTTACCAGAATATTAGCAACAGCTTTAAAACCTTATATGCAATAGGTGTACAATATAATTAACGCATTCAAAAAGACACTGTTGGAACAAAGTTCCAGTAGTGGTTTTTTGTATGGGATACCTAAAAGAAGAAAGGAAGGATTCGGAATTTTTAGCGAAAAATCGTATTTTTAAATCCGTAATTTCAACCCCTCTTTAGGCCACTTTATTTTCTTTCACGGCCATTGTTCAGTATCGGTTCTATGACGCTTCTATGCCGCCTTTATGCTACCTCTATGCTGCCTTTGTACCGCCTCAACTTCGCCTCAATCAGGAGGTTTCTCTTGTCTTTCTTCGGTGATGCTCTTGTCTTGCTTTAAGTAAAGTTCTCCTATGAAATGAATGCGCATAAAAAATCCTCATTCCAATGAATGAGGATTGATCGTATAGTACCGTTAAATGGTTTCGATTTGTTTTTTGTTTGGTTTCTGCGTCAAATACACACCTGATAATATCATAGCAAAGCCAAATAAATGCATGAATGTGATTTGTTCTCCAACTAAAAATCCCCAAAAAACAGAAACAATCGGCATCAAATAGGTGACCATTGAGGAGAACATCGAGCCAGTGGCTTGGATTAATTTGTAGAATAAAATCATTGCTAATGCAGTCCCAATTAAGCCTAATATGGCGACATATCCCAAACTTTCTAATTGTTGAGGTGTACCAACAAAGTCAGTGAAAAAACCGGATAAAAATAAGATTACAATAGAAGGTAATAACCAGATTGTAAATAATGCTGATGACAATTGGAATGATGGTACATCGTTTAAATAGCGAGTTAAAATCAAACTATTTAGTCCATACAAAGCAGTTGCTAATACAATTAATAAACAATGTAATAAACTGTTTTCACCTGAAAAACTATCTCCACTAATTAATAGAACAGCTCCTAAAAAACCGATCAACGCACCAATTATTTGATTTTTAGTTCCTTTTATGTTAAAAAACAAAGCGCCAAATAACAAGATAAATAAAGGAACCAACGAATCTAAAATTCCAGCCATCGAGCTTGAAACGTGCGTTTGAGCCATTGGGAATAAAAACATTGGAATAAAATTTCCACAGAAACCAGCCAATGCAACGTATTTTAATTTGTTTTTTGGAATCTTAAATAAACTTGGAATTCCCCAAATGGCTAAAATTCCTCCTGCGATAGATAGACGTAAAGCGCCTACTTGATAGGGTGTGTAAGAAACCAATCCTTGTTTGATTAGTATAAAAGAACTTCCCCAAGTTAAAGCTAAAATACCGAGGATAATCCAATATTTTAATTCGATTTTCATGTGCTAAATTTGCGCAAAGATGCGAAAGTTAGCTGTTTTTACAAACATAATTTATTTACAAAAGCAATCGTTGGTATGATCGTTAACCATTCCGGTCGCTTGCATGTGCGCATAAATTGTTGTTGAACCAAAGAATTTAAAACCTCTTTTTTTCAAATCTTTTGCAATTTTGTCCGAAATTTCTGTGGTTGCAGGAACTTCTTTTATAGAATTCCAGTTATTTATAATCGGTTTGTAATCAACGTATTTCCAGATGAAATTGGAAAAAGAACCAAATTCTTTCTGAATTTCTATAAATAATTTTGCATTATTAATTGCTGCTGAAATTTTTCCTTTATGCCGTATAATTCCTTCATTTTTAACCAATTCATCAATTTTAGTTTTATCAAATTTGGCTACTTTTTCAACATCAAAATTCGCAAAAGCTTCTCTGAAATTTTCTCGTTTTTTAAGAATTGTAAACCAACTTAATCCAGCTTGAAAAGATTCGAGAATCAAAAATTCGAATAAAATTTTATCATCTTTTACAGGTTTTCCCCATTCGTTATCGTGATAATCGATGTAATCTTGGTCTTTATTTACCCAAGCGCAACGTGTTTTTTCCATGGTTTATAAATTTTTATAGGCTTCTTCAATAGAAAAAATTGGTAATTGACATGCATAATTTTCGCAAATATGAATGGATGTTTTATTTTCAATCAATCTATTTTTAGTAATCTCTAATTGTTCTGTTTCTGAAGCAACAAAAATTGCATTTGGGACATAACATTGTTGAATTTGTTTCGAGAATTTTAATGCATTTTCGCCAACGATTACAATTTCTTTGAACGAATAAGCGAAATTTAGATATAATTGAATCCAATTTGCAAAACCAGTTGGATAATCGTGAATTTTTTCTTCGATATTGGTTAACATTTGTTTTGCTTGTTCAATGTATTTTTCTTGATTGAGAATTTTTCCTAATTTAAATAAATTATTTGCCATTACCGAATTTGATGATGAAATAACATTGTCATAAATCTCAAATGTTTCATTAACCAAAGGTGTGTCATAATGCGATTTGTATGCAAACATTTTATTCTTGTGATTATAAAATTGATTAAAAGTTTCTTCCGTTAATGTTTGGGCAGTTTCTAAATAATGCATCTCCGAAGTGACTTCATAAAGCTTAATTAACGCTTCAATCATTAAGGCATAATCATCCAAAAATCCGGGAATTGTAGTTTGGTTGTCTTTATAATTTCTGAACAAAATTTCACCATTCCATTGATTTTCTAAAATAAAATTGGTTGCATTTTTTGCTAAATCAAGATATTCATCATTTTCAAAAGTGATAAATGCATCACACAAACTTTTTATGGTTAAAGCATTCCAAGAAGTTAAAACTTTTTCGTCGCGATGAGGTTTTATGCGCTGTTCACGAATTGGATTAAGAATTTTTTTCCATTGAGAAATTTTGGTTTGAAGTTCTGTTGTTTTAATGTTCTGCTTCGTAGCAAAATCTTCGTCTTCTGTCAATCGCATTAAAATATTATTACCATGTTCCCATTCTCCAAATTCATTAACATTGTAATATTGCTGAAATAAGTCAAAATCATTTTTCAAAATTGTTTTCAATTCATCCGATTTCCAAACATAATATTTTCCTTCTTCACCTTCAGAATCAGCATCAATAGCAGCATAAAAAACACTTTCAGGCGAAAGCATTTCATCTTTCAACCAATTAATTGTTTCTTCTACAACTGTTTTATATTCTTCTTCTCCAAAAACTTTATATGCATTTGAATAAAGCGAAAGTAATTGCCCATTATCGTAAAGCATTTTTTCGAAATGAGGAACTTTCCAATATGGATCAACTGAATAGCGCGAAAAACCACCTTTTAGTTGGTCGTAAATTCCACCAAAAGCCATTCTATCCAATGTTATTTTTGTTTGAATCAAACAATTTTCATTTTTTGTTTGTGTACCATATCGCAAAATGGTTTCCCAGGCATTTGGTAACATAAACTTTGGTGCACGATTAAAACCTCCCCATTCATCATCAAATTGTTGTTGCCAAAATTCAAATGTTTCATCAATTTTATTTGTTGAAAAAGTTGAAGAAGATTTCAATTCGATCGCCTCCATTTTATTCAAACCATCAGCAATAGAGTTGACGTATTCCATTGTTTTAGCTTGATTTTGATGATATAAATGATTGATATTTTCTAAGAGTTCAATCCATTGAGCTTTTGGAAAATAAGTTCCGCCATAAAAAGGACGACCATCTGGCAAAGCAAAAACATTGAGTGGCCAACCTCCAGATTGATGAATTAATTGCGAAACATTCATATATAAGGCATCTAAATCAGGACGTTCTTCACGATCAATTTTAATACAAACAAAATTATCATTCATTACCTTTGCAACTTCTTTGTTTTCAAAAGATTGATGTTCCATCACGTGACACCAATGACAAGCTGAATATCCAATTGAAATAAGCAAAGGTTTGTTGACTTTTTTTGCATGAATCAAAACTTCGTCACTCCAACTTTGCCACCAAACAGGATTATTTTCGTGTTGTTTCAAATACGGACTTGTCGCTGATTTTAGATTATTTTGTTGAAAATTCATGATTCTTGTTTAGAAATTTAAAGTTCGTACATTTTTTGTGGACGAAAAATTATATTTTCGATAAAAATTAAAACACATGAACATTTACGAATACATTTCTATTGGCGCATATATGGCTCTGATGATTGGAATCGGGATTTACTCCTACCGAAAGTCAACAAGTAATTCCGAAGATTTTTTGATTGGAGGAAGGAAAATGGGAGCAGCTGTTACGGCGCTTTCTGCTGGTGCTGCTGATATGAGTGGTTGGTTGTTAATGGGCGTTCCAGGAGCAATGTATTTTACAGGTTTGTCGAGTGCTTGGATTGCAATTGGATTGACAACAGGATGTTTTTTGAACTATATTTTTGTCGCACCGCGATTACGAATTTATACAGAAATCGCTCAAAATTCGATTACATTACCCGTATTTTTTGAAAATCGTTTCAAAGATAAATCGCGTTTATTAAGAATTGTTTCTTCAATATTAATCTTAATATTTTTTACATTATATACTTCTGCTGGAATGGTTTCTGGAGGCAAATTGTTTGAATCTGCTTTTGGATTAGATTATATGACTGGACTTTGGATGACAAGTTTTGTAGTTGTATTATACACTTTTTTAGGTGGTTTTTTAGCGGTAAGTTTAACTGATTTCGTACAAGGGACGATTATGGTTTTGGCTTTGGTTATTGTTCCGATTGTAGCAATTTCTGAAATTGGTGGAGTTGGTGAAACCTTTTCGTTGATTAATGATAAAGGCGATAAATATTTAGATTTATTTAAAGGTACAACAACAGTTAGTATATTATCCTTGATGGCTTGGGGGTTAGGATATTGTGGTCAGCCCCATATTTTAGTACGTTTTATGGCGATTGGAAACCCGAAAGATTTAGCGAAAGCTAAAGATATTGGAATTACATGGATGATTTTTACAGTAGGTGGAGCACTTTTAGTTGGTTTAGTTGGTATCGCATATTTAATGAAATTTGATCAAACAACAATGTTGACATTTGATAATTCTAAAACAGAAGCTGAGACCATTTTCATTTACTTTTCACGTGTTTTGTTTCATCCATTGGTTGGAGGTTTCTTATTATCAGCAATTTTAGCAGCAGTAATGAGTACTATTTCTTCACAATTATTAGTGACATCAAGTTCGTTAACAGAAGATATTTACAAAGCATTTTTGAACAAAAAAGCAACACCAAAACAGTTATTAACAGCAAGTCGTTTATCGGTTTTAATTGTAGCATTAATCGCGGTGTTGTTGTCATTAACACCAAAAGATTCTATTCTAAATTTAGTTGGAAATGCTTGGGCAGGATTTGGATCTGCATTTGGACCAGTAATCGTTTTCTCTCTTTTTTGGAAAAAAACTTCTTGGCAAGGAGCTTTAGCAGGTATGTTAACAGGAGGAATTGTTGTCTTAGCTTGGGTTTATGTAAATCACGATTACAAAGATTGGTATGAAATGATACCTGGGTTTTTATCTTCGGTTATCGCAATTTATGTCGTTTCGTTAATGACTCAAAAACCTAATAAAGAAATTGACAAAGAATTTGATGAAATGAAAGCTGTTTTGAAAGAGAATTAACATGCATCCAAAAGAAATGGAAAATATATTAAAGTTAAATCATTTTGAGCGCTATCAATATTTATTCGAAAAATTGCTGACGGGGAAACTGCTTATATAATGATTTTTCCTGATGGTAATTATGCTATTTCTATAATTAATGATAAAAAAATATTTCCAATTTGGTCAGCGAAAGAATTTGCTGAATTAACAAAAAATGATGGTTGGGAAAATTGCAAAATATTGAAATTGACTTTAGATGATTTCGAAGAAACTCTTTTCTATTATATTGATGAAAATAATTTATTGATAAATGTTTTTCCTACAGATAAAACTGGTTTTGTCGTTAGTTTAGAAGAATTCGCTAGGGACTTAAAAGATGAATTAGAACAATATCAATGAAATATAAAAAAATAGGTAGAGGCATTTGTCTACCTTTTTTATTGCTGAAAATTATGAATTTATTATTCAAAAGTTAAAACTTAAAACATCAACAATTGTTGATAAGTTTCACTTGTAGAGAATAAGGTCAAAAGAGAGATTTGTTTGTATATTTGTAAAGTTTGATTAAAAAAATAGTCAAAATTAAATCAATTTATACGAAAAGATGAACGATATTATTCAATTACTGCCAGATCATGTAGCCAATCAAATTGCCGCAGGAGAAGTTGTACAACGACCAGCTTCTGTGATAAAAGAATTGATTGAAAATGCGGTGGATTCTGGTGCAACTTCTATTCAGGTAATTGTAAAAGATGCTGGCAGAAGCTTGATTCAAGTGATTGATAATGGTTCGGGAATGAGTGTGACAGATGTTCGAATGGCTTTTGAACGTCACGCAACTTCAAAAATCAGAAAGACAGAGGATATCTATAATATTCATACAAAAGGTTTTCGTGGAGAGGCTTTGGCGTCGATTGCTGCGGTTGCACAGGTAGAAACGAAAACGCGTCGAGAAGAGGATGAGGTTGGTTCGCAATTGGTGATTGAAGGCGGAGAAGTTCGCAACCAAGATCCTGTTGTTTGTCCAGCTGGAACGTCTATTTCGGTAAAAAATCTTTTCTATAATGTGCCTGCTCGTCGTAATTTCTTAAAATCAAATCAAGTTGAATTTCGTCATATTCAAGATGAGTTTCAACGTGTTTCGATGGCGCACGAAAACATTAGTTTCTTTTTACATCACAATGATGCAGAGGTTTATCATTTGAAAGCCGGAAATCTGAAACAACGTATTGCTCAAATTTTTGGAAAAAAATTAAGTTCACAAATTATATCCGTTGAAGAAGATACAGAAATTGTAAAAGTGAAAGGTTTTGTGGGGAAACCAGATGCTGCAAAAAAATCGCGTGGCGAACAATTTTTCTTTGTGAATAATCGCTTTATTCGTAGTGGATATTTGCATAATGCAATCGTAGATGCTTTTGAGAGTTTGTTGCCAACGGGGTATAGTCCTTCTTATTTTTTGTATTTAGAAATTGATCCGTCAAAAATTGATATTAACATTCATCCAACTAAAACAGAAATTAAATTTGAGGATGAAGCATTGATTTTTACTATTCTTAGAGCTGCTGTAAAACACGCTTTGGGACAATTTAATGTAATTCCTTCGTTGGATTTTGAACAAGATCCAAACTGGGCATTTATTCCATCTGCGACGGAAGATACAGAAATTAAAATGCCAGAAATTACGGTTGATTCTAGTTTTAACCCTTTCGAGCATCAACAAACAAGAGCGCCGAAACCGTCTGATATTCGTGCGAATATGGATTTTTATAAAGATGCTGTTGAGTTAGAAATCGAAAATAATCATGCGCATCAATTATTTGAATCTGAAGATTTTCATGATAGTTTTGAAGTAATTCAATGGATGAATCAATATTTGGTTGTTGAATATCGTGGCGAATTGTTAATCATCGATCAACATCGCGCGCATCAAAAAATATTATTCGAAAAATTTATACATTCAAATAATGGAAGTGCTTTGGTACAACAAATGCTTTTCCCGATTGAGTTGGAACTTTCGCCAAATGATCGTCAGAAATTAATCAATGTAGAGCATCAATTGTTGAGTTTTGGTTTTGATATTTCGTTGGATGAAGAAGCAATACAGATTAATGCGATTCCTGTTGATGTGCAACAAGAGGATGTAGTGTCTGTTTTTATGGATTTTATCGAGGAATTAGAATACCAAGAATCAATTGAATTAGAAAATACGTTTGCAAAAATTTTAGCAAAAAATGCGGCTGTTAAAAAAGGAGTTTCATTAAAATCTGAACAAATGCAAACTTTGGTTGAAGAATTGTTAAGACTACCAAATCCGAATTATACGCCATACGGACGCCCAATTTTTGTGCAGATGAATACGGCTGATATCAAAAAAACATTACAATAAACGAATGAGACAATCTATACCACCGATTACAAAGAATTTACTTATTATAAACGGTTTGTTCTTTCTAGCGACTTTTGTTTTTATGCAGACTAGGCAAATCGATTTGAGAGTGATTTTAGGTGCTTTTTATCCTGAGTCCCCCAACTTCAAATTTTGGCAAATTTTGACGCATATGTTTATGCATGCAGATTTTACACATATATTGTTTAATATGTTTGCGTTGTGGATGTTTGGCTCTGTTGTAGAGCAAACCTTTGGGCCAAAGAAATTCTTGACGCTTTATTTGTTAGCTGGTTTAGGCGGTTTTATATTGTTTAATGCAGTTAATTACTTTCAAATAGAGCAGCTAAAAGAAGCAGTTCAGGCGAAAGGAATAGGTTTTAGTCAAATTTATGAAGCTGCAAAATTGAATATGCAAGGTGGGTATCATACCAATTCAATTATTCAAACTAACCAAGCTGCATCAGAACTTTTGACAAATTATGTAACACCAATGGTTGGTGCTTCTGGAGCTATATATGGTTTATTGTTAGCATTCGCAGTATTATATCCAGATGAAAAATTAATGTTAATCTTTTTCCCTGTTCCGATTAAAGCAAAATATTTTATTCCAATTATGGTATTAATTGAGTTTTATATGGGATATCAAAACATCGGAAATGTGGCACATTTTGCGCATTTAGGAGGTGGATTGATTGGTTTCTTGTTAACAAGACATTGGAAAAAGAATTTATATAGATGGAATTAAGAAATGGCAAATAATATCTTAGACGATTTAAAATTAAAATATTCATCAGGAAATAGCGCAACAAAATTAATTTACGTTAACGTTGTGGTGTTTTTTACATTGTTAATTGTTGATTTTGTTCTTCGAACGGTAGTAAATTCTACGATTACAACAACTGGTTTGTTTGCTTTGTCATCTTTCGATGATTTGATTGTAAGACCTTGGCAAATCCTAACATATTCTTGGTTACATGGCAATCTTTTTCATTTGATAATGAATATGGTTTTGTTGTATTTCGTTGGGCAAATGTTTTTGCAACAATTTCAGAACCGAAATTTAGTTACATTCTATATTTTTGGAGGAATCGCTGGTGGAATTTTCTTTTTATTGTTTCAGAATTTATTCAATTATTCACATTTATTAGTTGGTGCTTCGGCAGCGGTTTATGCGGTGTTTTTTGCAATGATTTCTTATAATCCGAAAATGCCCGTTCGTTTGTTGTTGATTCCAACTTCATTTCCATTGTTGTATGTTGGTTATGTATTTATCGCATTCGATGTGTATAATATTATTGCTAATCAAAATGCAGGCGGAAGTATTTCGCATTTGGGAGGTGCTATTTTTGGTTATCTTTATATGAAACAATTTGAGAGAGGAAATGATTTTTTAGGTAACTTTATTTTCAAAATAGAGCAGTTATTTAAGAAAAAAGAGAAATCAACTTTCAAAACATATAAAAATATTTCTTCAACTTCTTCGCGATCAAATGTTCCGAAAGATGATTGCGATTTTAATCATCAAAAAGTTGAAAAACAAAAGAAAATTGATGTAATTTTAGATAAGATTTCTCGTTCAGGTTACGAGAGTTTGTCCAAAGAAGAAAAAGACTTTCTGTTTAGAGAAGGTAGGTAAAATGAGTATAATCAGTAAGTTTAAACTAAATTATTTCAATCGTTTAGTACTAACAATTAATATCGTTTTTTTGTTAGTGGCTTATTGTGTCTATTTAAATAAAATTTTTACGCCTACAGAAATTCCATATTTTAACTTTATTTCGATTGGTTTTCCAATATTATTTGCATTTGGAGCAATGTTTTTACTGTATTGGTTACTGTTTAGCTGGCGACACTTTTTGTTAATTTTAGTTCTTTCAGCCGGATTATTTTACCCAATTTATCTTTCATATCCAATTGTACAATTCAATAAAGTTAAAGATAAAAAAGCTGATTTATCTGTATTGACATATAATGTACATGGTTTTAAAGAAGAAGGAACAAAAGAACTTTTGATTAAGAATAAGGCAGATATTATGCTGCTTCAAGAAGCGTATGAAGGTCAACAGAAAAGTCTAAAAAATAAAGAATTCAAAAATTACTATTCAGAATTTTATGGTTTATTGACAATTTATAGTAAATATCCTATTATTCAAACAAAAAAAATAACACCTGATGATAATGAAGAATTGAATGGACTTGCCGCTTATGCTGATATCGATTTGGGAAATGATACGATTCGTGTGATTAATGTTTATCTTGAGCCAATGTACATTGATAAAGCGATGGTGAAAGAAATTATTCAGTCTGATGATTCGCGAACTGCCGAAATTTCGAGTCGAAAAGTTGAGTTAAAATTGGTGCAAGGAATGCAAAAACATCAAAAACAGTTAGAAGCGATTATTCCATATATCACATCTTCGCGTCATCCAGTTATTTTGGGAACGGATCTTAATTCGACTCCAGTTTCTTACGAATATGAGAAGTTGAAAAAATATCTTCACGACTCTTATATAGAAGTTGGAAAAGGAAATGCGACAACTTTTCATGGATTTAAATTTCCAATTAGAATTGATTATTTATTTCATTCTAAATTATTTAAACCTATTGAGGCACATGTTATTCGAAAAAAATTCTCGGATCATTATCCAGTAGCTGTAAAATATAAAATTTCAGAATAAATTTTTTCTATATTTATTCAATAATCAATCAAAATGAACCAGAAAGAAAGCTTTATTCAAGAGATACAAAGTCGTTATTCTTTTAAAAACGATAAAATAATTTTAGGCAAAGCCAAATTAGATGGCGAAATTGTAGAAGAAGTTGAAATTTCAGTAGCATTAAAAACAATGAATCGTCACGGATTGATTGGTGGAGCAACTGGAACAGGGAAAACAAAATCTTTGCAGATTATCGCCGAGCAACTTTCTCTGAAAGGTGTTCCAACTTTGTTGATGGATATCAAAGGAGACTTATCTGGAATTGGAGCTGCTGCAAATTCGGAAGATAAAAATGCGCAAGAAAGAATGGAGGCGCTTAATTTACCTTTTGATCCGCAAGCTTCTCCTGTCGAGTTTTTGTCTATTTCTGATGAACCAGGTGCAAAACTTCGTGCAACTGTAAGTGATTTTGGTCCAATTTTATTCAGTAAAATTTTGGAACTGAATGAAACACAAGAAAGTATTATTTCAATTATATTCAAATATTGTCAAGATCGTAATTTACCTTTGATTGATTTGGAGGATATTCGACGTGTTTTGCAATATGTGACAGATTCTGATGAAGGAAAATCTGAATTAAATTCGAATTATGGAACAATTGCGCCAGCTTCTTTGGGAGCTATTTTGCGCAAAATTGTTGCATTAGAACAGCAAGGTGCAACAAAGTTTTTTGGAGAACCAAGTTTTGATGTTCAGGATTTATTGAAAACGAAAGACGGAAAAGGAATTGTAAATATTATTCGTTTGATTGATATTCAAAATCAACCTAATTTATTTTCAACTTTTATGTTGAGTTTATTGAATAAAATTTATTCTCAATTCCCTGAATCTGGAGATTCTGATAAACCGAAATTGGTGATTTTTATTGATGAAGCACATTTGATTTTTAAGGAAGCTACGAAAGCTTTGTTGAATCAAATTGAAACAATGGTAAAATTAATTCGATCAAAAGGTGTGGGATTATATTTTGTAACGCAAGTTCCTGGAGATGTTCCTGATGCAGTTTTGAGTCAATTAGGTCTTAAAGTTCAACATGCGTTAAGAGGTTTTACTGCGAAAGATCGTAAAGAAATAACAAAAGCTATCGAAAATTATCCGACAACTACCTATTATAAAGCAAGTGAAGTAATCACTCAATTAGGGATTGGAGAGGCTTTTGTGACTGCTTTAGACGAAAAAGGTATTCCAACTCCTTTGGCTTATACATATATGCGAGCGCCAAATTCGAGAATGGATATCTTGACTTCAAATGAAATCGATACGATTACCTCAAACTCAGATTTAGTGACAAAATATGCGACAGATATTGATCGTGAATCTGCAAATGAAATTTTATCACAAAAATTAGAACAACAAAAAAATATAGAGAAACCTGTTCCAAAAGCAACTTCAACAAGAAGTATTCCTAAAGAAAAAAATTGGACAGATAATCCTGTTGTGCGTGATGTAAGTCGTACTGCAACTCGAAAATTGATGGATTTTGGAATGAAAATGTTAACTAATTTTTTAAAAGGAAAAAAATAAGCACGTGTACGCGATTTTAGATATAGAAGCGACTGGCGGAAAAGTGGGGGAAGAGTCAATCATAGAGATTGCGGTGTATAAATATGTTGGAAAAGAAATTGTCGATCAGTTTATATCATTAGTTAATCCCGAAAAAAAGATTGATCAATATGTACAAAGGTTAACGCATATTTCAGATAAAATGGTGTTGACAGCGCCTAAATTTCACGAAGTAGCAAAACGTATAGTTGAGATTACAGATGATTGTATTTTAGTTGGACATAATGTAATGTTTGATTATAGAATGCTAAAACAAGAGTTCGATCGTTTGGGATATAATTACGAAAAAGAATGGATTGATACTTTCGAATATAGCGAAAAATTGATTCCAGGATTACCTTCATATTCTTTAGGAAAATTATGCGAATCGCTTGGAATTGTAGTGACAGATAGACACAGGGCTTCTGGAGATGCAAGAGCGACAATTTCTTTGTTTAAATTATTGTTAGATAAAGATTCGGAAAAAATAATCACGAAGAAAACAGGTTTAAAACAACCTAAAAAAGCACATTCTAAGTATCAGAAACTGCTTGAAGGTTTACCTAATTCTATCGGGGTTTATTATTTATACAATAGCCGAAAACAACTTATTTATATTTGTCGAAGCAATAATATTGCACGATCTATTAATCAAATTTTTACATCAAAAACTTTAAAAGCTAATAAGCTGAAACGTTATACACGTTCTATAAAATTCGAAGAAACTGGAAGTGGTTTTCTTGCTGCAATTAAAGAAAATAACGAGGTCTTGAATAATCAACCAATGTATAACGTAAAGTTAGTTGAGAATAAAGTTTATCCTTTTGGATTGTATTATTTGGAGTCTAAACGTGGTTATTCGAGATTAGAAATAGGGAAAGTTAGAAAGACACAACCTGTTTTGAAATTTAAAACTAAAGAACGTGCAAAAGAGGTTTTAGAGAAAATCGTTCATGATTATAATCTTTGTCAACAAGTAAATGCGGGAATTAAATCTGATGAATCTTGTTTCCAATATAAAGTAAATAAATGCAATGGAGCTTGTGTAAAAGAGGAATCTAAAGAAGTTTATAATGAACGAATTCAAAGTTTTATTAAAACAACTGAATATCCTTCCGAAACTTTTTTGATTATTGATAAAGGACGAAAAGGAATTGAAAAATCATTTTATTTAGTTGAGAATGGAGAATTTAAAGGATATGGTTATTACGAATATCATCATCAAATAAAAACGTTAGAAAAGATTCACAATATCTTAATTCCGATTAAAGAAACGGAAGAAATAAAAAATATGCTCAAATACTTTTTGTATAAAGTTTCTTCTAATTCTAATCAAATCATTATTATTGAATAATATTCTTTATGAAGAAAATATAAAAAATAATAAAAAAGCTCAGTTAATATTAACTGAGCTTTTTTGTATGATTAAATTTAGACTATACCCGTTGTGCATTTTAAA
>NZ_DINY01000041.1:132735-133178 GCF_002426075.1 Empedobacter sp. UBA5528
GATCTTTTTGGTGATTCTAATCGTATATGAACTTCACTAAATAAATAAATTTGAATTGTTTGCAACTAATAATCTCTATCACCAAGTAGTACTCAATCTGATAGTTGAGATTTTATATCTTTCAAAAAATAAATATCATAAACAGATGCAGGACTAATATCAATACTCTAGAAAACACATCTTAAAGAACAATCAGCATAAAGTTTATAGCCTTAAGAAGACATTTACTGAGAAGCACAAAAACCTCTATTTGGTGCACTAAACTGATTTTATTTGCAAATTTTCGAGCGTTTAATTCTTGCTATTTTACAAAACTGAAACGGCATACTATCAATGATTAAAACAATTTTCAAATTCATTAAATTCTTTCGCTAATTTGAGGCGAATACTATTAATTTGATATGATAATCTACATTTTCTTCGATTGTAAATACTTCGCTCAA
>NZ_DINY01000034.1:0-8995 GCF_002426075.1 Empedobacter sp. UBA5528
CGTTTTTTAGGGAAGATTACACTGCTGTAAAAAAACTACACAATGGTAACATTGCAGAAATCATCTGGAAAACAATTGATTTTAATACAAGAAGCTATAGTTTTGAGTATGATGGATTAAATCGCCTGATGAATAGCATTTATCTAAAAAACACTAATGAGGCTATTAATGCATACAATGAAACAATCAAAGGTTACGATAAAAATGGGAATATTACAGGAATTATTCGAAATGGGAACAATGAGATAATCAATGCTCCAGTGATAGATAATTTGAGTTATGTGTACCAAACAAACTCGAACAAGCTATTAAGTGTAACCGATGCAACGACGTTAACAGAAGGTTTTAATGATGGGAATAAAGTAGGAAATGATTATGCTTACGATGTAAACGGAAATTTAACAGTAGATAAAAACAAAGGAATAACAAAAATTAGTTATAATTACTTAAATTTACCAACAGAAGTTCTTTGGAATGCATCTAAAAAGATTAATTACACGTACGATGCAAGTGGAGTTAAGTTAAGAAAAGTCGTAACAGATGGAGCTACAGTAACCACAACCGATTATTTAGGAGGTTTTCAGTACGTAAATAACAGTTTACAGTTTTTTCCAACAGCTGAGGGGTATGTGAATGTAACTGGAGGTACAACTTTTAATTATGTTTACAATTACACTGATCATCTTGGAAATGTACGATTGAGTTACCAAAAAGAAGCAAATGGTACGCTAAAAGTATTAGAAGAAAACAATTACTATCCGTTTGGGTTAAAGCATAAGGGATACAACAATACTAATCTTGCAAATACTAACTATAAGTACAAATACAACGGCAAAGAGTTACAAGAAGAATTAGGTCTTAATTGGACTGCTATGGACTTCAGAAATTATGATGCTTCAATAGGTAGATTTATGTCTCAGGATGGACTTGCTGAAGTAATGCCTGATTGGACTCCTTATCGTTTCTCTTTTAACAATCCAATTTATTTTTCTGATCCAACTGGCTTATTTGAACAAAATATTGAAACTTGCCCTACTTGTCCAAAAACTCCAGAATTTAAACCTTTTATTGATGATCCTAATAATGAATATGTTTATGATACTGAAACAAATACTGTAAGTGCAGTAATACAGCTAGCTGAAACTACTGTGACAAATAGTAATAAAAAAGAATCTAACACGAATAGTTATATACCTCAATATGAGTTTATTGATGGTATTTTAAATAATAAATATTATGATTTGACTTCTTTAGGTTTAGAACAAGGAATTGCCAAAACTACATCTTATTTAGATAAAGCTCTTAAAACTAAATCTACAGTTAATTTTACAATTTTAGATGAATATACTCGTCCTAGTTATAGAACATCACTTTTAAATTCAGCAATCAAAACTTCAAAAGTTGCATCAGCTGCAAAAGTTCTTAAAATATCAGGAAATGCTTTAGCTGGAGTAGGTGCTGTTGTATCAATTTATCAGTATGGCTCAGGTCAAATCTCTGGCACGGAGTTTACTGTAGATATGATAATGAGCGGTGTAGGTTTTTTAGGACCATTTGGTGCAGGAGCCTCCTTGATTTATTTTGGAGGTAAGGCAATATATGAATATTCATCAGGTAAGGATCTATTTGAAAAACCCACTCAATAATGAAAAAAATTTTAAACTACATCATATTCCACTTTATTGAATTCCAAAAAAAAGTAGGTAATCAAGATGTTTCAACATTTACAACATCAGTATTTTTCACAATAATGCTTTGGATGAATATTTTAACATTAATAAATTATATTCTAATGAAGAATCATTATCCTAATAAAAATTATATTATTCCAGTTATTTTATTTTGTTTAGGATTATTCTTAATTATAAATAACTATATAAGAAAAAAGCAGTATGAAGTTTATAATTTTCAATCCTCTTTTATAGGTTACCTATATTTGTTAATTTATATAACAATTAGCTTTGTATCGTTTGTATATAGTGTTGAATTACTAAAATCAAAATAATGGTAGTGTATCAGATGTGTTGCCGGAAAACAACCCAACATTCTCAATAAAGCAAAAGGCAAACGTTTGTTTGCCTTTTGTTATTTTATAAATAATGCCCAAAAGCAGAATGAATCGTTACAGTATTTTGCTCCACTTCATAGACAAGTCTGTGTTCTTGATTAATTCGTCTCGACCATAAACCAGATAAATTGTGTTTCAGTTGCTCTGGCTTTCCTGTTCCAGAGAAAGGATGTTCGGTCAGTTCCTCAAGAAGAACAAGCATCTTTTTAAGTACAGCTTTGTTACCAGCTTTCTTGTGACGCCCGATATCTTCGTTTGCTTTGTCGGTAAAATCTAAATCAAAAGCCATCTTATAAGCCTAAAAAATCTTTTAAATCCTCTTTTCTTACACGTGTAACTTTACCTTCTTTCGCTTGTTTTTGGCTTTCTTCAATTTTAGTTACAAACTCTTGGTTATAAGGACTTTCTTTTATCTCAAACTTTAATTTTAGAGCTTTAGCAAAGGCTTTCAAAGCTTTTGCTTGTTCAGATGTGTCGGGTTCAAAAATAAAAATATCTTGTGTTGCCATGATTTAATTTTTTAAGTAATTAAATTGCTAATTGTTTTTGCAGATTATTTTTTAAAATAAAAGCTTCTAATAAATCTTTGATTGTATTTTTTTGATTATCATTTAATTGTTGTGTTTCTGCAAATAAATTCAACAACTGATTATCCTGTAAAATAGCATCTGCTTTATTGTTTCCGTAAACTAATTCGTCTAAAGAAATTGACAAAATTTTCGCCATTTTTTCCGCTACTTCTAAAGATGGAATCGAAATATTTCTTTCGTATTTAGAAAGATTTGTCACGTGAACTCCAATCTTAGAAGCAAACACTTCTTGCGAAAAACCTTTTCCGCTTCTTAATTCTTTCAAGTTTTTTCCAAAATTTTCCATAGCAAATAAACTTTAAAACATACTGCGTATGTATTATATACTCTACAAAATTACAATTTAGTTAGTGAAATAACTAATTCAGTTGAAAAATAAAAAGCAAAAAGAATTTGTTTTAAAAATCAAAAACGCTAAGTTTGTAAGCGAAAACGATTAGTAAAAATTTTTTAATTATTTTTTCAAATGGAAATCCAAGAAATAAAATCTCGCTTATCATTATCTCAAATCCTACATCATTACGGATTAGAACCTAAGAACAATATGCTGAAATGTCCTTTTCATTCGGATAAGACGGCAAGTTTACAGGTTAATTTGGAGAAGAATTTTTACAATTGTCATGCGTGTTCCAAAACAGGCGATGTCATTCAGTTTGTGCAAGATTATGAGAAATTGAGCAAACACGAAGCACTAAACAAGTGTAAAAGTTTGGCTGGCGAAGAGCGTTTTGCGGTAAACGAACCAAACCGCATTCCTCAAATCGCAGACCATTCAGCGTTTCTACAAAAGATGTTTCTAAGTTTCCGTAAAGGATTATTATGCAGTGAACCCGCTCAAAACTATTGTCATTCCAGAGCGTTAAATGTGGATGAATTAGAAGTCGGTTTTAACTCGGGACAATTCCATCACGGGTCGAGAAAAGATGAAAATTTAATCAATCAATGCGTAGAAGTTGGACTTTTAATTCCCTACGGAACCAACAGTAGAACAGGCGGACAATCCTATAAACCATTCGGAAATAAATGCCTTGTTTTTCCATTAAAAAACTGCCACGGGCAGACCGTATCACTTTATTTTAGGTCAATTATAAAGAATTCTGAAGAAAAATTGCCTGCGGGTGCTACCCGCGCTCGTCATTATTATTTGAAAAATAGACAAGGTTTATATCCAAATTATCCAAGTCCAACAACCAAAAAACTAATTTTAACTGAAAGTATTATTGATGCAGCTTCATTACTTCAACTCTCACAACTTAAAACTCAATACTCAATACTTGCTTGTTTTGGAACAAACGGACTAACAAATGAGCTTCTAACTTCTATTCGCGAACTACAAGAATTGGAGGAAATTACATTCTGTTTTGATACAGATGAAGCGGGGCAAACAGCGACATTGAAGTATGCAAAATTACTTCAGACCATTCATCCAAAAGTAGCATTTTCTACGGTAGAATGGCTTGATAAAGACGTCAACGAAACCTTAACCGCTTACGATGAAGCGACGGTTTTAGGCTGTTTAGAGAAAAGAAAATCAATTGATTTTTCTTCTTCTACTCCTTCTTTTTCAATTGAAAAAGAAACTCCACCAACACCTCTGGAACAGCCAAAAATGACAACCGATTTATTTTTTCAGTTGAATGATTTAATCGAGAAAAGCGGAATTGTAGGCGAACAGGATAGCCGATTATTACTGTTTATCATTGCAAGTTCATACAAAACCAAACATCCACTCCACGCCATTGTACAAGGAAGTTCGGGCAGTGGAAAAACGCATTTAATCAGTAAAATAGCCGATTTAATGCCACAAGAAGATGTACTTCGTTTTACCCGAATTACCGAAAGTAGTTTGTACAATTGGGGCGAATATGAATTAGTCGGAAAGCTTCTAATTATCGAGGATTTAGACGGTTTAAAAGAAGAAGCCATGTTTGCCATGCGTGAATTAATCAGCAACCAACGTTTATCGAGTTCAGTTTCTATCAAGGATAAAAAAGGGAACATCAAAGCGGTTAAAAAGGAAGTTCGTGGCGTGTTTAGTTCACTGTCTGCTACCACAAAAAGCGAGATTTACGAAGATAATATGAGCCGTAGTTTTCTGTTAGCGGTGGATGAAAGTAAGGAACAATCTCGCCGAATTATCGCCTATCAAAATCAAAAATATGCAGGCGAAGTCAGTCATCAATCCGAAGAAAAAACCAAACATGATGTTCAACATATCATCCGAAATCTTGTCCCGTATCACGTGATTAATCCGTTTGCAACACGATTAGAATTACCCGAAGAAGTGCATAAAATCAGACGATTAAACGAAATGTTTCAAAGCATCGTTCGTCAAATTACCTTGATTAATCAGCAAAACAGACAATTGACAGATGATGGAAAATTAATCACACAGGTGGAAGATTTAAAGCAAGCAACGGAAGTTCTCTTTGAAAGTATTGTGTTGAAAGTCGATGAATTAGACGGGAGTTTGCGTCAGTTTTTTGAGAAACTCAAAGCCTATTTAGCTAAAAAAGCACACAAAGAAAATGGCAATGGATCTGAAATCGACTTTACTCAACGAGAAATCCGTTTGGCGTTTAACATGAGCAAAGCGCAGTGTTCACGCTACATGAACAGCTTAATTGAACTCGAATACTTAACCAGTAAATATGCAGGAAACTTGCGTAAAATTGCTTATCGAGTGGATTATTGGGATGATTACCAAAAGTTAAGGCAAACCATTAAAGAAAAGATTTTGAAGCAAATAGAACAGTTATGATACCCACTGAAACAATAGGGAACAATCTTGGAACAATTAATTTAGACTTAACTATCTGAAATCTAAAATCTAACATCTTAAATCTATCCCATTGTTCCATGTTCCAAAAGTAGCCAACCTCAAATCTAACGAAGTGATTCGTAAACACCATAAGAAACAATAAAAACCAATGTGAACAAAACCGTCATAGTTATGCAAGATATACTCGATGAATTTAGAACAGAATTACAGCAATTAGGTTATTGTAAAAACATAGTCGACAACTATCCTAAACACGTCAAAGCCCTGTTTGAGCATTCTCATCAACTCATCACAACCATTGAAAGTCATCATATTGAAGCTTTTTATTTTCATTTGAAAACGGTGATTAGTAGCCGTCGAAAAAAGCCATTAAGTAACAGTTATATTCATTCTCAACTCTTTGCGATTCGCTTGTTCTTTGCCTATTTATTGCGTACAAAACAACTCATCAAAACGCCTTACACGTTAAAAATCAAACGTTCAGCCTATAAAAGTCGAGCTGTTTTAAGTGTCGACCAAATTGCCCTACTCTACAGCAATTGTGAAACGTTGGACGAAACGATGATTTTAAACCTGTGTTACGGCTGTGGATTAAGGCGAACAGAAGTCGAAAAGTTGTCGGTAGAAGATATTCATTTGACTGAAAAACGTTTGTATGTTCGAAGTGGAAAAGGAAAAAAAAGACGTGTTATTCCGCTTACAACAAAGCTTGTAGAGGATTTTAAGTTGTACCTGATTACAACCAAAAAAAGACGAGAAAATGAATCCATTTTACTGCTTTATCCAAACGGAAAACCAATGAGCGGAAACAAGATTTACACTGTTTTTAGTGGTGTTTTAAAACGTTCGGGATTAGATAAACAAGGCTTTAGCTTGCACAATCTGCGCCATAGCATTGCCACACATTTACTTGAAAATGAAATGACCGTTGAAATGGTTCGGGATTTTTTAGGACATGATTTACTGCGTACCACACAGATTTACACAAAAATAAAACCGTATGACTTTAGAAAATTATCTTGAAAAACAGTTACATAAAAGCACTGTTAGCAATTATTTATATGAGATCAATCGGTTCAAAAAACACTTTCCAAATCACGAAAAATGCCACTATTCACAGCTGATGCACTACATCGGGATTTTACGAAATCGTTACCAACCCAAAACCATTAAACGTGTGGTCTATGCCCTCAAAAAATACTATGATTATCTGATTGAAATAGAGGTCAGAAAAGATAATCCTGCACACTTTATCAAGCTTCGGGATGCAAAACCAACAGCCGTACAATTACAGGATTTATGGACGGATAAAGAACTGAAAACCTTACTTGAACCACGAAAAGAACGTTATCCTATTTTAGCCAAACGCAATCAAATTATACTGAGTTTATTCGTTCATCAAGCCGTTTTGGTCAAGGAAATTACCCAAATTCTACTCGAAGATATCGACCTCGAAAAAGCAGAAATTTACATCCGAGAAACAGGTATGACCAACAGTAGAACCTTGCCCTTAAAAGCAGAACAAATCCTTTTATTTTATCAGTATTTACAGGAAGATCGACCAGAATTAGAGCGAATAAAACAACCGTATTTTATTCTCAATAAATTAGGAAGTCCAACCACCGCAGACGACATCAATTACCTGTTATCGACTTATCAAAAAGGAGTTGATAAGCGATTAACTTCAGTTAAAATCAGACAAAGTGTGATTACTAATTTACTCAGTCAAGGGCATAATTTACGGGCAGTTCAGCTGTTTTGTGGGCATAAATTTCTGGACACAACCGAGAAATACAAACAATCCGGAATCAAAGCCTTACAAGATGCTATCGACAAGCATCATCCTTTACAATAGTTCTTTTTCTTTCAATTGAAAAAAAACACAACGAAACAAGCCATTTTTCGGGGTTATTTTGGCTATTTGCGGAGCGAAAACATAAAATAAATTATGGGCTGTAACGCCTATAATGAACGGAATTTTATGTTAAATAGCTTACCTTGTTTTTTGCTGCCGTAAATGAACGGGGAGCGCGGAGTGAATGTCTGTTTGTATCAAAAAGCAGGACAGCAAAAAAGAAGGGAAAAATAAAAACCGAAAAATGGCTTGGCTTATCCTATAAAAAATCTTTTTTTTCAATTGAAATTTATTATATTTGAGTGATAATGAAGCGTTCATTAAAAACTGAAGAAGTGTTGGAAATTTGAAGTGTATAGGGATGTAGGAATACAAATACAATGGGCAAGAGTTACAAGATGAACTTGGCTTAAATTGGTATAACTACAGATATCGCAACTACGATCCAACTATCGGACGCTTCTTTGGTGTTGACCCTATTTCAGAAGACTACTACAATATTAGTACTTACCAATTTGCTCATAACAATCCTGTCTGGAAAATTGAGATTGAAGGTTTAGAAGGAGCTCCTACTACAAATCAAGATATTCAAAGCTACGCAGGAAATAATAGGGATCCAGAATTAGAACTTATTGAAATGACTGCAGGAAGTATAAATTCAGTACGAGCATCATTTTCAAATTTAGTTGTAAGAGGAATCAATGTTTTTACAAATAATAGTATAAATAAAAAGTATGAAGTAGAAAACGGAGCGTTAGTCTTGTACAAAGATGTACCTAAAGAGTCTACTGGAGAAAAAATAATTAATACAGTAGGAGATATTGCTACATTAGCATTGACGGCTATAGGGGGAGTAGAAGGAACATTGACTGCACAAGGAGGTAAATCTGTTTTAACCAATACTGTTAATGATGTTAAACAAAAAGTTGTAAAGACATATCAAACTTATACTAAAACAAATATAAAGACTGGTGAAGTATACACTGGTAGAACTAGTGGTACAGGAACAGCTCTTGAGAATGTAGCAAAAAGAGATAAAAACCATCATATGAATGATAAAGGTTTTGGTCCAGCTGTTTTAGATAACTCTTCTACTAATAAGAATGCAATTAGAGGTAGAGAACAATATCTTATAAAAATTAATGGGGGAGCTAAATCTCAAGGGGGAACTTCAGGTAATGCTATTAACGGTATAAGTCCAAATAATAAGAATAGAACAAAATATTTAAACGCAGCGAAAGTTTTTGGTTTATGAAAAAACAAAGAATAACAAAAGGTAGTATATTAGAAATACCTATTGATAATAAATATTATATATATGCTCAAATTTTAGAAAAATCAAGTTATGTATTTTTCGATTTTATATCTAAAGAGCAAATATCAGATTTTGAATTACTAAATGAAAAACCAATTTTATTTATTATCTCTGTTTATGATCAAGTTGTTACAAGAGGAGAATGGCTTAAAGTAGGGAAAATAAACATAAGAAAAGAATTGGAGGTTTTACCAATGTTCTTTATTCAAGATCCAATAAATAAAGAAAAATTTAGGATTTATGATGCAAATACAGGAGAAATAGTTCCAGCAACAAAAAGAGAAATCATAGGGTTAGAAAGAGCATCTGTTTGGAATAAAACCCATGTTGAAGATAGAATAAGAGATTTTTATAATAAGGTGCCTTGCGTATGGTTAGAAGAGGA
>NZ_DINY01000034.1:9004-13235 GCF_002426075.1 Empedobacter sp. UBA5528
TTGCCTTTTGTTATTTTATAAAGTAGCTAGATTTTTAACGTATAATTTTTTAAATTTATCGACATAAGTTCTTTGAGTTTGTTTTAGAAGAAAACAATTATTATCCATTTGGGTTAAAACATAGTGGATACAACAATACCAATCTTGCAAATGCTAACTATAAGTACAAATACAATGATTATGGAGAAAAAAGTTTTGAGTAAACTTTTGACGAACATAGCGCACGAAGTGCTGAACTGCAAGAGGAATTAAGCTTAAATTTATACGATTACGGAGCGCGTAATTACGAACCTGCGATTGGACGTTGGATGAATATAGATCCGTTGGCGGAGAAAATGAGACGTCACTCGTCTTACAACTACGCTTTTAATAATCCTGTATTCTTTATAGATCCTGATGGGATGATGGCGGAACCGCCAACAGGATGGGCAAGCGATTGGGAAGATGAAACAGGAAAGTACGTATATAATGAACAAAATCAATTACATAGTCGTTATGTTAACGGGGAGTTTGAAGGTTTTTATGACTCTGGAGAAATAAGTCTAGAAACAGCGGTAGTATCGGCAAAAACTGAAGGCTTTACAGCTTCAGCTTTAAGAGCATATGACAAAAGTTATAATCCTGATTATAGTCCGTATAATCCTGACGCTGTTACTATGGGAACAGGAATAACTATTACTGGGAATAAAGGGACTAGTTATACATTTGAAGCTGGAGTTATTTTTGCTCCTGGCGATATAGGATTATATTTTAATTCTGGAATGGGAGTTGGGACAACACCTGGAATAGGCGTTCCTGGTTTAAATGTAGGGTTTCATGATCGAAGAGAAAATAATATAGAAAGAGATATGCTTAAAAATATAGCTGGTACTTCTGCTTCTGCAACTATTGATGGCTCAATTATGGGATACACTATTGGTCACAGTTTAAATGAAAAAGGTGGTATAGATAATAAAGGAACTATAAGTAACACATTAACATTAGGAGACGGTAAATTTTTAGGTATTGGAGCAGGAGCCTCTGTATCTAAATCTTACACATTTTCTATAATAACAGGTAAAGTATATAATTAAACTTTGATTATGAGAAACCTTATTATTTTTACTCTATTTTTTTTTCTTAATTCATGTAAAATTGATTTTACCAATGGACAAGAACAATACGAATTAGATTATTCAGTAAACATTATTTCGAATAAAAGTTATAAAGAAGATAGAATTAAATCAGCTTTTTTCACAATTATCGGAAAAAATCCCGATACAAATAAAATTGATACGTTTGAGGATGGCAGATGGTTTTCTAACGTAAGTGATTCTATTGAAAAAGGTGATACTCTTTATAAAGTAAAAGGAGCGAATTTTTTTTTAATAAAAAAGAAAAATAATATTTTAAAAATAAATTCTAAAATTAATACAAATGGAGAAATGATAGAAGTTTTAAAAAGATAGAATCAAGGATATTATTTAAAAATGGGTAGTGTATAAAAAGTGTTGTTATTTCATAATACATTAATTACAAATAAAAATTCACAATAAAGTAAAAGGCAAACGTTAGTTTGCCTTTTGTTATTTTATAAAATAACATCAAATTATATCGTTTAACGCAAAAAATAACATCTAAATAAAGTTGTGTTTTTACTTATCTTCTTCGATAATCCTTCGACCGTTGTTCGATAAAACATACTTTTTCTCGAACCATTGTCGAAGGATACTCGAACAAACCCCGAAGAAATAGGCTATTTTGTCCTTCAAAAAAATAGACGATAAAATAAGAGGTATACCTTGTTGTGAAAAAATAAACTACCTCACTAAAATCGTTTTTAAAAGAGGTTATATATTTTACTTGTATCCAAAATATCAAGATGTGCAACAGTTAAGGTTGTTATCAGCTGGTGTTCGTTCTTTAGTGTTTGTAAAACTATATTGAGCTTTAGTTTTCTATTTATTAAGTAATTGATTTTTTAGCTTATTATTGAGGTTTGTTGTTTGTTAATTGATAGATTGCAGCTTTCAAAACTTGCCAACAAATTCTTGCTGTATGTTCGTCAGGATTAAATCTTGAATTAACTTGTTCGTAAGGATGAATATAATTTCTAAAGTCTCGCAAGGAATGACTGAATTTCTTTACATCTTCTTTTAAAATGCCAATGTCATGTGCTGTGTCAATAAAATTGTTTAGTGTCCATTCGTGATATGGCTTTACTTTCCCGCTTTGATCTTTAGGTGAAGTTTTCGATTGATTAAATTCTTTCGGATATTTTGATGCAATTCCTAAGAGTATTCCTTCAAGTGAACTTCCTGAAAGGAAAATCACAGACATTGGTGCTTTTACATTTAAACATTTCTTTATTTCGTTAAATCTGATATTCAACGTTTCTGTGATGATGTTGTCAAGTCCCAATTTGTCTAAAGAAATATTGCTAAACTCTTTTTGCAAAAATCATCTTCTTTTACGTCAACCTTTTCTTCAAATATTATTTTGCCAGCTTTGGCAAATGTTATCTCAGTTTCCTTTCTAAGAACCTGCCAACCGTCAAAAGCTAGATATTGATTGAAGTCTGCAATTGACTTGTCCAATTCTCCAAACCTTCCAATAAAATTGACTGGTGCAAAAAGTTTTCGAATACATTTATCTAACTCTGGTGTTCCGTTAATTTTAGATAGTTTTGCGTCTGTATAAATCCATCTTGAAGGAAAACCTTCATCTCTGTTGTAACTATCGTTTTCTCCTAAACTATTAAAGAATTCAACAAGTTTAGGTCCTGAGCGATATTCAGTTTCCTCGTTGATTAAATTTCTTAATTTCTCTAATGTCTTTTGTTGCAGTTGCATAATCTTATTACAATTTTGTTCTTAGTTTTACCATTTCTTCAACGATTTGATTCATTATTATATTTATTAAAATCAAAATCTAAAAGAATTTTGGGATGAACATTTAAAGCTTTAGCTATTCGGATTAAATTACGTATAGTTAAGTTTCCTTTTTCATACTTATTAATATCGCTTGAATCAATTCCGCTTAAGTATTCTAAATAATCTAAAGTTTGATTTTTTTTTCTCTAAGATATGAAATTTGATTTCCTATTTCAATTAAAAACTCATATGTTATATCCATTTCTACAGTATTTCAAAGCAAATTATAATAGTTTATAATTTATAAATCTTCTATTATTACTTCCTTTTTTCCAGAAATATATTTCCATACATTTAATAAGTCATATGAAGTAACTTTGATATTACCATTAGCATCGTACTTACGTTTAATTTCTAAGTTACATATGAATTTTGACCCTTTCTTAAATTTGATTCTTCCAGACTGAACTTCTGATTTAAAAATATTTGATTTCATATTAATTGTAATATCTTCTCCATTAAGCTTTCCTTTCCATTTATAAGGTTTATCCTTATCTAACACAGGAGAAATAATTTCGATCTCAGCTTGTTTATCTATTATAGAATTTAATTCCGGTGTATCTACAATAAAGTTTTTGAATAACTCTTTTTTAACTATTTGTTCTTCATTGTTTGATTCATTATTAATAAAATTATTAAAACCTATTTTTTTAACTTTTTTGATTTTGTTTACTTCCTTGTAAAAGTTTGATCTTGAGGTAATAATTTTTAAATTATCTTGTAAATTATTTGACTTTTCTTCAATCTTTTTTGTGTTTAATAGTAAATCTTCTTTTCTTTTTTCTAATTCTAGTTTTTTATTTTCTACGTCAATATTTTTCTCTTCTAGTTCTAATTTTTTTATTTCAAAATCAATTTGATCACTCTCTTTCTCAATTTTAGTTTTGAAAAAATTATCAAATAATTTTTTTGCAGGATTAGCTAATAAAAAACTTGCACATCCTGTTAAAGTTTCAGATAAATATGGAAATGCTTTAAGAGATTCTTCAATAACAGTGATATAAGTTTCAAATCCTCCTTCTTTTGCAGGTTCTATTTCAATTTTATGTATTATTTTAAAAGTACTTGATATTGTCTTAATAATATCTAATACATTTTTTAAGTTAGAAAGATATACTTCAGCATCAATACTATGTGATCCATCCGAAAAATAATAATGAATTTCTAATTTAGTTTTCTTATTTTCAGTAGTGTTATTAATAATCATAATAATTTATTCAAGTGTTTCTTATAATTCCTATTTTCTTAAAATTAAATTAGTAAAGAGAGAAATAATTTTATTAAAGGTTATTAACTCTGTAATCTTCCCTAAAAAACGG
>NZ_DINY01000042.1:0-36462 GCF_002426075.1 Empedobacter sp. UBA5528
TAAAACCTATGTTTCTATTGTGGTTAGAATATTCATTTTTTATTCGGTATTCTTCTTGATGGGGCACAACAACGATGTAAAATTAACCCTTAGACAAGCAAATTAACTAGAAGTGACGAATAATGAACCTAATTGGTTATCCATTAACCTAAATGGAGGTTGTATGCACTAAAATGCATTTTTTCTGTATCGGTTGTGTATCCTCGCTGTATCGATTCCGTATCCATTGTATATCCATTGCGTATGGTTTGTTCGGTGCTCGTGTATCGAAAGGTTGATTACCATTTAGACAAAAAAAGTAACTATTCAACTAAAAAAGTCAATTTATTACATAAATGAGACGCAACAATTTATTTCTTCAAAATCTTAAAACTATGTTGATTCGAATTTATTTTAACGAAATAAACGCCAGAAGTAAGATGTTCTAAATTTATCTGCGAAACAGCTGTTCGAAACTTCTTTTCATAGACCTGTATTCCTGTTTCGTTATATATAGAAATTGTAGGTTGTTTTAAAATCTGCGAAAAATGAAGGTTTCTCTTTACTGGATTTGGGTACACTTGCAAAGTTGAAATAGTATGATCTGTTGTAGTCAACTTCTCTTGTGCTTGAGAAAAATGTAATAAAGTCGCCAAAGCTCCTTTCGCTACTTCTGTCAAATAATTCAAATCTAAATTAGCTATTATATCTTGAGCAGTATGTGCATAGGGCGTTTCATTCTTTTCGAAAAGTCCAGTTATTGGATAACCAACTGCCTGAAAAGGCATATAATCGGAACTATAAGCATTCGAAATTTCAGTTTTTAGAGTTGTATACAAGGGAAAAATATTCGACATTTGATTAGTCAAATCAGAAGAAGCTGCATTATTTGATGTTGGATTACTTTCATCTTGCTCACAAACAATTGTTGAATTTACTTTATTCGCCACTCCTCCTACCTCATCAATATTCAGAACAGCTTTAATGTTTAAATTCTGAGGAACTGCAATTTGATTGACATATGTCTGACTTCCTATTAAACCGCGTTCTTCTCCTGTAAAATGAATAAACTTGATCGAATAATCAGTATCGATATCTTTAATTAATCGAGCAATTTCTAATAAAGTAACCGTTCCCGATCCATTATCATTCGCTCCAGGTCCATTTAATGTATCATAATGACCATCGATGATAATAAATTTATCAGGATATTTTTTTCCAATTTTAGTTATGATTAAATTATTTCCAACATTTCCAAAAACATTTACAGATTGCTGCTCTATGTTTGAATAGCCATATGCAATATAATAAGATTTCAACCAATCAAAAGCATTATTATGCGCAGAAGAACCGACAGTTTTGATTCCGAAATCTTGAAATTTTTGTAGCTTTTGATGAACAGAATCATATTTAACTTGATCTACTATCGATTGATAAAACGGATTTAACTCTTGTGCAGCCGCATTAATAGAAAAAACAAATAATGGTAGAAATATATACTTCATATTCTCTAAATTAATTAATCAACAGTAAAACGTAAAAGATTAAAAATTATTCAAAATAGTTTTTAATTCTTCGATACTTTCTGTTGCATTTTTCTTGATATGCGTAATAGATGAATTGGTATAAGTATCTGATGGATCGATATAGATAATTGGGACATTTGTTTTTGCATAATCTTTGAGCGAAGCAGCTGGATACACTTGCATCGATGTTCCAATAATTACCAAAATATCTGCCTTTAAAACCTCATCAATCGCATTTTCTATTTCCGGAACCATTTCGCCAAACCACACAATATGCGGACGAAGTTGATTTCCATCTTCAGCCAAATCTCCAAGTTTGATATCTTTATTCCAATCAATAATTTGATTCTCATCTTTTTCGCTTCGCGCTTTTCTCAATTCGCCATGCAAATGAATTATTTTAGAAGAACCTGCTCTTTCATGCAAATCGTCTACATTTTGAGTGATAATTACAACTTCAAAATCATTTTCTAACTCTTTCAAGAAATGATGCGCAGTATTGGGTTCAACATCGAATAATTGTTTTCGACGTTGATTATAGAATTCTTGAACCAATTTTGGGTTTCTTTGATAACCTTCAATCGAAGCGACTTCCATAATATCATGATTTTCCCACAAACCATTGGCATCTCGAAAAGTTGAAATTCCACTTTCAGCACTAATTCCAGCTCCCGTTAAAACAATTAGCTTCTTTTTCATTTCGAATGTATTAATTGAAGTAAATATAACTTTATAAAACAACAAAACTCCATTTCTATAAATGGAGTTTTGTTGTTTTATTTTATTTTTTTTAATTCATCTAATTTGACTAGACACATAATACTAAATGTTGCAAACATGGTCAACGTAAGAATTGCTGCATTAATTATCATAAGCTTTGTTTTTGGGTTATTAATTTGAATTAAAGTTACTTCAAATCATTTCTTTCGAAAAGTATTTCATTAAGAAATATCGACTTAACTCTCTTATTTTTAATGAATAAACTTTAACCTCAAGGCATAAAAAACCTCAATTGGGAACAACTGAGGCTTTTCTCTACTAAAACTTAAGTACCATGAAAACTCAACTAACTTATATAAAGACTAGTACTTACTCTAGAATCATCAAATGATATACCAAATTATATTTCAACATATTAAAAATAAAAAAGCAGTCAATAAATTGACTGCTTTAAATAATTTGTATTTAAAATATACTTAGAAAGTGTATTTATTTTCTTTGATTAACAAATCTGCAATTTCAGTTTTTAAGTTAACTACGTTTGGATATTCGTTGTAACGTGTAAATCTTCTTAAACCAGATAACATCATGCGTTGCTCATCTCCTTCTGTGAAAGAAACGATACCGCGAGTAGCTTCTGTTTTAATAATTTCTACCGATTTGAATAATTGTAATTGAACTAATTTTTCTGCATTCTTCGCCGCATCAGCACCTTTTACATTTGCAATTTTTTCTGCACGTAACATCGCCGATTCAACCATATAAATTTCTTGCATAATACGAGAAGCAGCAATAATCAACTGTTGGTGTTGCTCTAATTCTGCACCAAACTTTTGCAAAGCAGAACCCGCAACCATAAAGAACGATTTCTTAAGATTTGCAATGATTTCTTTTTCTTGCGCAAATAATTCTGAATAATCTGGAACATCAAACGATGGAATAGACATTAATTCGTTCGCCACATTCATTGCAGGAGACATTAAATCTAATTTTCCTTTGAATGCTCGTTTTACTAACATCGATACACATAATAAGGTATTGATTTCGTTAGTTCCTTCGTAAATTCTCGAAATACGCGCATCTCTCCAAGCTGCTTCCATTGGCATTTCTTTCGAATATCCCATTCCTCCATAAATCTGAATTCCTTGATCGGCAGAAATTTGAGTTGCATCAGAAATCCAAACTTTTAAGATAGAAGCTTCAATTGCATATTCTTCAATACCTTTTAATTCCGCTTCGTTATGAGGCATTCCTTTTGCCATATTATCTTCGATTGCATCTTGCACATCTTTCGCTGCTCGATACGCACCAGCTTCTGAAGTAAATGCAGAAACAGCCATATCAGCTAATTTCTCTTTGATTGCACCAAACGAATTGATTGACGTATTGAATTGTTTACGCTCTGAAGAATATTGTAACGAATAATCTAAAATACGACGTTGCGCATCTAAACATGCTGCTCCTAATTTAATACGACCAACATTCAAGGCATTCATCGCAATTTTGAATCCTCCGTCTCTTTCTCCTAAAAGATTTTCAACCGGAACACGAACTTCATTAAAGAAAACTTGACGTGTTGATGAAGAAACAATTCCTAATTTATCTTCTTCTTCTCCTAATGAGAATCCAGCACCAGCTTTATCTTTTTCTACAATGAAACCTGTGATATTTTTATCATCATCAATACGTGCAAAAACAATGAATAAATCAGCAAAACCTGCATTTGTAATCCACATTTTTTGACCTGTGATGATATATTCTTTACCATCTTCTGATAAAACAGCTTTTGTTTTTCCTGAATTTGCATCAGAACCTGCTTCCGGCTCTGTTAAACAGTAAGATGCAAACCACTCTCCTGTTGCTAATTTTGGTAAATATTTTTGTTTTTGCTCTTCTGTTCCGTACAATAAAATTGGCATTGTTCCAATTCCAGTATGTGCTCCAAAAGCTGTCGCTAACGAACCTGTTGCTCCTGAAATATAGTCACACACTAACATTGTTGTAACGAATCCCATTCCCATTCCACCATATTCTTCTGGAACAGAAATCCCTAATAAACCTAATTCACCAATTTTACGCATTAATTCTTCAATCAACGCATAATCTTTTTTCTCAATTTGGTGTTTTTTAGGCACTACTTCTTTATCAATAAACTCTTTTGCAGATTGCAAAATCATTTGTTGTTCTTCTGATAAATCTTCGTAAGTGAAAATATCATTGTAAGAGGCATCTTTAATTAAATATTGACCTCCGATTAATCTATTTGGATTTGTAGACATATTTTTTTGTTGTTTAGATATTAGATTTTAAAATTGAGAAGTTAGATAAATTTGAAATCTATCATCTAACCTCTCAATTCTATATATTATTTTAGATATTCGAAAATTGAAGCTGCTCCTTGTCCTGTACCAACACACATGGTTACCATTCCATATTTCGCTTTACGCGCTTCCATTTCATGTAACAATTGCACGGTTAATTTCGTACCCGAACATCCAAGTGGATGCCCTAAAGCAATTGCACCTCCGTTTACATTGACGATATCAGGATTAAGATTCAACTCGCGCATAATTGCAACTGATTGAGAAGCGAAAGCTTCATTCAATTCGATTAACTGAATATCTTCTAATTTCATTCCTGCTTGTTCTAACGCTTTTGGAATTGCAAACAAAGGTCCCATTCCCATAATACGAGGTGCTAAACCTACCGTAGAATATGCAACTAAGCGTGCAACTGGCTCAAGACCTAATTCTTTCACCATATCTTCTGACATTACCATAACGAAAGCTGCTCCGTCCGACATTTGAGAAGAGTTACCTGCTGTAACTGAACCTCCTTGCGCAAAAACAGGACGTAATTTTGCTAAACCTTCGATAGATGTATCAGCACGTGGTCCTTCGTCCACTTTAAAATCAATTTTCTTTGTTTGAACTTTTTCTTTATCATCTAAGAAACTGTATTCAACATCAATTGGAACGATTTGAGATGCAAATTTTCCTTCAGCATTTGCTTTTAATGCTTTTTGATGCGAATTGAATGCAAATAAATCTTGATCCTCACGAGACACTTTAAATTCTTTTGCTACTTCTTCAGCTGTTAATCCCATTCCCCAATAATAATCTGGATGATCTTTCGCTAAATCTGTTTCTGGAATTGGTTTGTAACCTCCCATCGGAATATACGACATCGATTCTGCACCACCTGCGATGATACATTCTGCCATTCCCGTTCTAATTTTAGCAGCTGCCAACGCAATTGCTTCTGATCCTGATGCACAGTAACGGTTTACTGTAACACCTGGAACTTTGTCTGTGTCTAATCCCATTAATGAGATAAGACGTGCCATATTCAATCCTTGTTCTGCCTCTGGCATTGCACATCCAACGATTAGATCGTCGATACGTGTTGGATCTAAAGTTGGATAATCTTGCATTAAGCGCTTGATTACTGTAGCTGCCATTTCATCTGGACGTGTAAAACGCAATGTTCCTTTTGGCGCTTTTCCTACAGCTGTTCTATATCCTGTAACTATATATGCTTGTTTCATTTTTTTTAAGTATTATTAGATTGTACAATGTAAAATGTATGATGTACAAAGTATTTAATTATAGTTCTGAATTAATTTGACCAACATATTCTGTATATGTTTTAAATCTTTTAATAAATTATCCGAAATCTCTACTTGAATAAATTCTAAATCTCTTGCTAAAATAATTTGACATTCCAATTCGAAAGACGAACCTAAAGCTATATTGAGAAAATTAATAAATTGAGCATTCGAATTTCGACCAGCACCTTCTGCAATATTTGAAGCTATCGATACGCAAGCTCTTCTTGATTGAGAGGTCAAACCATAAATCTCACTTTTAGGATAATTTGAAGTAATCTCATAAAACCTTTTCGTAAAATTCATTGTTTTTTGCCAAACGATTAACTCTTTAAAATCATGCATAAATACTTTTTACATGTTACTTTTTACTTAATACAAATATTAATTACGCAACGGTTTACCTGTTTTTAACATATGCTGAATTCGCTCTAATGTTTTTCTTTCTCCACAAAGAGATAAGAATGTTTCGCGCTCTAAGTCTAACAAGTATTGTTCTGAAACATAAGTTGATTCAGATAAATTACCACCTGTCATTACATATCCTAATTTATTCGCAATTAAACGATCATGATCCGAAGCAAAACGTCCAGCAACCATAGAGTCTGTTCCGACATAGAACATTCCCATCGCTTCTTTTCCTAACACTTCTACTTTACGTTGAATTGGTTGTGTGTAACCTGCTTCTGCCAAAATAATTGCATGTTTCTTCGCTTCTGCAATTTGACGTTCTGCATTTACCACTACAATATCTTGCTCACGAATAATTCCCATATTCTTAGCTTCATAAGCTGAAGTTGCTACTTTCGCAGTTGCGATATTCATGAAATTATCGCGCAAATGATTTACTTTTACATCATCTTTTAAAGCGAATTCAGTTGCACGGCGCGCAAATTCTTTCGAACCTCCACCACCTGGGATTAATCCAACTCCAACCTCAACCAAACCAATGTAAGTTTCGGCAGCAGCTACAATTTTATCCGCATGCATCGACATTTCGCAACCTCCACCAAGCGTCATTCCGTGAGGAGCAACAACAACTGGAATAGATGAATAACGAACACGTATCATCGTATCCTGGAACATTTTGATTGCCATATTCAATTCCCACCAATCTTGTTCTGCAGCCATCATCATAATCATGGCTAAATTAGCACCAACAGAGAAATTATCTCCTTGGTTACCAATTACAACTCCACGATAATCTTTTTCTGCTAACTCGATTCCTTTATTGATTCCTTGTAAAACTCCTCCTCCAAGAGAATTCATTTTAGAACGGAACTCAATATTGATGATTCCATCTCCTAAATCTTGAATAGATGTTTCTTGGTTTGACCAGATTTCATTTGTTTTTCTAATGTTATCTAAAATAATAAATGCATCTTGACCTGGAATTAATTCGAATTGCTTTGATGATTGATTATAGAATAATTTCTTACCATTTTCGATTTTATAAAAAGAATTTGCACCAGTTGCGGCCAATTCTTTCACCCAATCCGAAACCTTGAAACCTTCTGATTCTACTAATTGAATTCCGTTTTGTAACCCAACCAAGTCCCATGTTTCAAATGGACCATATTTCCAAGCGTAACCTGTTTTTAAAGCGTCATCAATTGGATAAAGTACATCTGTAATTTCTGGAACACGTTGAGAAACGTAAGCGAATAATGAAGCAAAATGTTTGCGAATCAATTCTCCAGCCTTACCAGAATCTTTCAATAAAATACCTAATTTATTACGCATAGATCCTGCATTTTTAGCAGTTTCTACAGCTGTAACTTTTGCGCGTTCCATTGGACGATACTCTAACGTATCAAGATTTAAGGCAAAACGATTGGTATTCCCTTCTTTATCAATTTCTTTATAATAGAAGCCTTTTTTTGTTTTATCTCCTAAGAATTTATTTTCGATTAAGAAATCCAAGAATTTTGAATCTTTCAAACCTTGGATCATTTCGTCATTTGGCGCATTTTGCTGTAAACCTTTTGTTACATTATATGCAGTATCCAAACCAACCAAATCACCCAATTTGAATGTTCCCGTTTTCGGGCGACCCAAAATAGAACCTGTCAAAGTATCAACTTCTTCAATCGTTAATCCAATTTCTTGCGCCAATTCCATCACTTTCGCCATCGAGTAAACTCCTACTCTATTCCCGATAAAACCTGGCGTATCTTTACATAAAACTGGTGTTTTACCTAAAAATAAAGATGCATAGTTTTGGAAAAACTCAACAACAGATTTATCTGTTTGAGGAGTTGGGATAATTTCGAATAATTTTAAGTAACGTGGCGGATTGAAGAAATGCGTTCCGCAGAAATGTTTCTGAAAATCATCTGAACGACCTTCAGCCATCAAATGAATTGGAATACCAGAAGTATTAGAAGTGACTAAAGTTCCTGGTTTACGGAAGTTATCTACACGCTCAAAAATAGATTGTTTAATATCCAATCTTTCGATCACAACCTCTATTACCCAATCCGAGTTTTTAATCTTCTCGAAATCATCATCAAAATTCCCTACAGTTATACGAGAAGCAAATGCTTTGTCATAAATTGGTGAAGGATTGCTTTTTAAAGCAGCATCTAAGTGAGTTTGAGCAGTTCTGTTACGAACTACTTTACTCTCTAAAGTAAGTCCTTTCGCTTGCTCTTGTGGTGTAAGCTCGCGAGGAACCATATCTAACATCAAGACTTCGACTCCGATATTTGCAAAATGACATGCAATACCAGAACCCATCACTCCTGATCCTAATACAGTTACGTGTTTAACGTGTCTTCTCATAATTGTTTTTAAATATTTTTTTGTCCGATATTAATTGGTTAATCTTATAAATCACTTCCAAGAAAATTTGCATTTTCTCTGGTTCGATGTGATTATTAATTGATTCATTAAATTGCAAAACAAAATGTTTTGAAATATCTCTCATTCTTAATCCTTCTTCAGTCAAAGTGATCAACACACTTCTCCCATCTTCTGGATTTGGTTTTCGAACGATAAAATTTCTTGCTTCTAAGTTTTTTAATGTTCTCGACAAGCTTGTTGGCTCTATTCCCATCTTTGGTCCTAGCGACGTACTTGGCGTACCTCCTTTCGGATCTATTGATAATAATGTAAAGGCATACACCATTGTAGAATCGTAAGCACCTGCTTGCTCATTATACATTTTCTGAACTGACAACCATGTTGAACGCAATAAATAATCTATCGTTAAATCTTCTCTTAACATATTTTAGTGTATGTCTAACAAATATAATCTTTTTTTATTATGCAAGCATAACAAAGTTTTAAAATTTAATTTTGTTTAACAAATAATGATTCAATTTACTATTTATCAATGAAATGTAACCTTAAATTATGATTAATAAAATAAATAGTATGATTAAATAATACTTAAATTTATTCCATTAATAAAAAACTGACTGTAGTAGTGTAAAAATACGTCATATTTAGTATCGAAAATAAATATAATGTTGGTTTTATATTATAAATAAATAAGATTGTTTAATCTCTTTTCAACGGCATACATTCGTATAAATTTTAAAATACTGCTTATGGAATCAAACCATACGATGAACAAAGTAACAGCGGCAACGCTATTAATCGCATTTGGAATCATTTACGGTGATATTGGAACAAGTCCTTTATATGTAATGAAAGCGATAATTGGCGAGACTCGCGTGATTGAAGAGAGCATTGTCTACGGAGGCGTATCATGTGTTTTTTGGACTTTGTGTTTTCAGACTTCTATCAAATATGTATGGTTGACCCTAAAAGCGGATAATGATGGCGAAGGAGGAATTTTTTCTTTGTATTCATTGATCAAGAAAAAAGGTAAAAACCTAATTATTCCAACTATCATTGGAGCTTCTGCTTTGCTCGCCGATGGAATTATCACTCCCCCCGTTTCCGTCTCTTCTGCTGTTGAAGGACTACGAATGCTAAACGGACTCGAAAATCTACCTACTATACCTATCGTAATCTTCATCCTTTCGATGTTATTTTTTTTCCAACGATTTGGAACAAATAAAGTAGGAAAAATATTTGGACCATTTATGGTTTTATGGTTTACAATGCTTCTAGGCTTAGGAGTTTTACATATTGTACATCATCCAAGTATTATCAAAGCATTAAATCCTTATTACGCGTATAACTTATTGATGAATTACCCTCACGGATTCTGGATTCTTGGCGCTGTATTCTTATGTACAACAGGTGCTGAGGCATTATACTCCGATTTAGGACATTGCGGACGAAAAAACATTAGAATTAGTTGGTTGTACGTTAAAATCTGCTTAGTAACAAACTATTTAGGACAAGCAGCTTGGTTAATGCACCAAGACAATCCTATGTTAGATGGTAGAAATCCTTTCTACGAAATGATGCCAGATTGGTTCTTAATTCCTGGAATTTGTATTGCCACAGGTGCAGCTATTATTGCGTCACAAGCTTTGATTACAGGATCTTTTACATTAATCAATGAAGCTATCAACTTAGGTTTCTGGCCAAGAACATTAATTATTCAACCAAACGAGCACAAAAGCCAAGTTTACATTCCTACAATCAATTTTATGTTATGGGCTGGCTGTGTCTTTATTGTCTTATATTTCCGAGATTCGTCCCATATGGAAGCCGCCTACGGACTTGCTATTACAGTTACCATGTTAATGACGACCTTCTTGTTATCCTATTATCTTAATTATTATACAAAGTTCAACAAAGTATTTATTGTAGCAATTTTGTCGATTTTCGTAGCAATAGAATCATCATTTTTCGTAGCAAATGTTGTCAAATTTGTTGATGGTGGATATTTAGCTTTATTAATGGGATGGCTGTTCTTCATAATAATGTATTGTAGTTTTTATGGAAAAATCCTTAATTCAAGAAACTTAGAATTCGTTAAAATTAAACGTTACGCGAATGTGTTAACAGAATTAAGTGAAGATAAAACAATCAATAAATATTCGACTTTCTTGTTTTACTTAACGAAATCTACCAATCCGAAAAATATCGAGAAATACAGTATTCAATCCATTTTATCAAAACGTCCAAAACGTGCAGATGTCTATTGGTTTGTAAACATTAACCGAGATAGTGAACCTTATACGTTGAGCTATAAAATATTGCCAATTGTCGATCAAAAAATATATCGAATTACATTTAATGTAGGATTTAGAGTTCAACCAAAAACAGAACAATATATCAAAAAAGTAATCAACGATATGTATGCAAATGGAGAATTAGAGTTAAAATACCTGAGTACATGTTTGAAAAAATACAATCAAGATCCTGATATGAAATTTGTTTTGATTGAAAAATTCCCTTCAATTGAGACTAAATTAAGTATGAAAGAATTTTTCACGCTGAAAGTTTATTATTTATTAAAGAAAATAGAATTCAACATTCCGAAATCTTTTGGTCTAGAGAAAAACGACGTTGTTGTAGAACACATTCCTCTTTATATGCACAAACATAATATTGACGATTTAAAAAGAATTCAATAAAAGAATAGAAATCCTGAAAATAATTTTTCAGGATTTTTTTTGTAAATATTTTATAGATTGATAATTATCAAATAATTTTTATAAATTTATATCAATCAACAAGATAAAATATTTATAAAAAATTAAATTATGTTCGAAATTTATCAAGACAAAGCAGGAGAATATCGTTTTCGTTTGAAAGCTAAAAATGGACAAAATATTTTAGCAAGCGAAGGTTATAAACAAAAAGCAAGCTGCGAAAATGGAATTGAATCTGTTCGTAAAAATTCGCAGGATGATTCTAAATACGAATTAAAAGAAGGTTCTTCGGGTAAATGGCATTTCAATTTAAAGGCAACAAACGGGCAAGTAATTGGAACAAGCCAATCGTACGAAACTGAATCTGGCGCTAAAAATGGAATTGCTTCTGTAAAAACAAACGCTGCTGATGCAGAAGTAAAAGAAGTAGAAGGTTAATTACAAACCGTTATAAAAAGCTGAAGCCTTGGATAAATCCAAGGCTCAACCTAATTAACACTAATATGAATTAACACTAAAAACTTATGAAGTAAAATAATGTTCAACTTTATTTTAGATGCGATCTAAGCATCCAAGCAGTTTTTTGATGTTGTTCTAATAAACCAACTAAGAAATCCGAAGTTGAGATATCATGAAACTCATCAATTTCTACTACAGCCTGTGCCAAAAAGTCAATAATAACTTCGTGATCGTGTAGTAAATCAGCAATAAAACTTAAACTATCTTTGTTTTCAGTTTTTCTTGTTTCTGATAAGTGAGCTAACTGCAAATACTCTGCCATAGTTGCTGGTGCATATACATCTTTTTGACGAATTTTTTCTGCAACATCATCTATAACAATTTGTAACTCGTTATATAACAATTCAAAATACACATGTATTGTCTGAAAATCAGAACCTTCTACATTCCAATGTGCATTTCTTGTTTTTAAGTATAAAATATGTTCATCAGCTAATAATTTAATTAAAATATCAGCGATTTTTTGTTTTTTTTCTGGCGATAATAATTTCATATGATTAAATTTTATATTGTCTATTTGATTAACTTTACTAATGCAAATATAGAACCAGAAAACGAATGAATTATAGATTTATCAAATCTTATTTCTATTCTTTTATAATTAAAAACTATGAACGACTCGAATTAACTTAAAATAAATAATGATGTTTACTTAAAAACAGAATTACTATTTTTGATGAGACAAATTTATAGTGGTTTTTTCAATTAGAGCCATTTTTAAAAGTTAAAAATTAATTAAATTTCTATGAAAAAGTTTCTTTTATTTATCATTTCTTTAACCCTAAGCAATACTGCTTTTTCTCAAATTAATCAAAATCAAACGCTTAGTAATAATTGGCGTTTTGGAGGTGGTTTGGGACTATCTTTTGGGAATAACAGCTATTTTGGGTTTAATATTTCTCCAAGTGTTGGATATATGGTTGCAAACAATTTAGAATTGGGTGCCACGGCAGGTTATCAGTATGCGAAAGATGACTATGTAAAACAAAATTTGTTTAATGTTGGTCCTTACATTAACTTTTTTCCAATCGAGAACATTTTCTTGAGAGCCAACTATATGTACTACACAGGAAAACAAAAGTACAACGATCGTACGCCATACTACAACAGTATTTATGAAGCTGACATGGACGAATCTGCGTTATGGTTGGGAGCTGGATATCAATCGAGTGGACCAGTAAGATTTCAAGCTGGCGTGATGTACAATGTTTTATATAAAGAAAACGAAAGTATATTCTCTTCAGGATTACAACCTTTTATGGGTGTTTCAATCGGATTATAAGTCATAAAAAAATCCATCTAAAAATTTTTAGATGGATTTTTTTATATTTATTTCAATTCGACTTTCAAGAATTTTCCTGTTACACTTTTCGGATTCTTAATGATTTCTTCTGGCGTTCCTTCTGCCACAATTTTTCCACCTTTGCTCCCTCCGTCTGGACCAATATCAATCACATAATCAGCTAATTTTATCACATCCAAATTATGTTCGATAATGATAACAGTATTTCCAAATTCTACAATTTTATTGATTACTTTCATCAGCACATTAACATCTTCAAAATGCAAACCTGTTGTGGGTTCATCTAAAATATAAATTGTTTTTCCTGTTTGTTTTTTAGCCAATTCTGTTGCTAATTTCACACGTTGCGCCTCTCCTCCACTCAATGTTGTAGACTGCTGACCAAGCGTAATGTAACCCAAACCTACATCTTGCAACATTTTGACATAACGATATATTTTCGGAATCGCTTCAAAGAATTCTACCGCTTCATTTACCGTCATTTCTAACACATCCGAAATCGATTTTCCTTTGTAACGAACCTCCAACGTCTCACGATTAAAACGTTTTCCATTACATGTTTCACATTCGACATGAATATCAGGTAAGAAATTCATTTCAATCACACGCAAACCTGCTCCTTGACAAGTTTCACAACGCCCACCTTTTACATTAAATGAAAAACGTCCAGGCTTGTAACCTCTAATTTTGGCTTCAGGTAAATTTGTAAACAACGTACGAATATCAGAGAAAATCCCTGTATAAGTCGCAGGATTAGAACGAGGCGTACGACCAATTGGGGATTGATCCACTTCGATTACTTTATCTAAATGCTCTAAACCTTCAATTTTTTTGTAAGGCATCGGATCTTTTTCTGCTCTAAAGAAATGTTGATTCAGAATTCTGTACAATGTTTCATTAATCAATGTTGATTTTCCAGAACCCGAAACACCCGAAACCACAACCAATTCCCCCAAAGGAATGGTAAGATTTACATTTTTTAGATTATTTCCTGATGCACCAAAAAGTTTCAATTCTAATCCATTACCTTTTCTTCGTTCTTTTGGAACTTCGATTTGCAACTGATTGTTTAAATATTTTGATGTTAATGTATTTGATTTCAACATTTGTTCCGGCTCTCCTTCCCAAACAATTTGACCGCCATTTTTCCCTGCTTTTGGTCCAACATCAACTACATAATCCGATTCTAAGATCATGTCTTTGTCGTGTTCTACAACCAAAACTGAATTTCCGATATCGCGCAATTTCTTCAACGAATCAATCAATCTGACATTATCGCGTTGATGCAAACCAATACTTGGTTCATCTAAAATATACAACACATTCACCAGTTGAGAACCAATTTGAGTAGCCAAACGAATTCGCTGTGCTTCGCCTCCTGAAAGGGTTCTTGAAGAACGATTAAGACTCAAATAATCTAATCCGACATCTAATAAAAAAGATAAACGTGTATAAATTTCTTTCAGAATCTCGTGCGCAATTTGTTGTTGATTCGAAGTCATCGAAACTGGCGCATTTTCAATCCATTTTTGCAACGATTGAAGATCCATTTCCGCAACTTCACCAATATTTTTATTGTCAATTCGGAAGAAAAGAGATTCTTTTTTAAGGCGTTTTCCTTCGCAAGTTGGACAAATAACTTTCTTTCCAAACTTTTTGCTAATCGAACTTGAAGACGGATTATTTTTATCTTCCATTATTTCAGAAAGAAATTCATTCAATCCTTCAAAATCAATTTTATATGTTTTTTTGACTGAGGCAAATTTAAGATCGACATTCAAAGTTTCCTTTAAACCGTTCATTACATCATCAATCAATGCTTGAGGAAGTTTTTTGAATGCTACTTTCTGGTCTATATTATGTTTGACAAAAATCGCTTCCAATTGTTTTTCTATTCGAGAAGATGATTTTAAAGCTTCAAATAATTCTTCCAAATTATCAAACAACGATTTGTCTTGATCTTGAAATAATTTTTCGTGATTAACCACTTTCAACTCTCCTAGACCTGTACAAGTTGGACAAGCACCTTTTGGTGAATTGAACGAAAATGTATTCGGTTCTGGCAACGCATATGACATCCCTGTCGATGGACACATTAACGAACGAGAAAAGAATTTGGTTTCATTGGTTTCGTAATCCAAAATCATCGTAATTCCGTTTCCTTGCTGCATTGCATGATCGATACTTGAACGCAAACGTTGATCATTCACCTTATCATTCAGCAACATTTTATCCACCATCAATTCAATATCATGCGTTTTGTAGCGATCTAACATCATTCCTGGTGCAATATCTTTCAACTCCCCATCAATGCGCATTTCAAGAAAACCTTTTTTAGAATATGTCACAAAAACCTCACGATAATGACCTTTTCTTGAACGTACAATTGGTGCTAAAATCGCAATTTTCTTTCCACTGTATTGTGCACGGATCAACTCAATGATTTGCTCTTCTGTGTAAGCAACCATTTGTTCGTTTGTTTCGACAGAAAAAGCCGTTGACGCACGCGCATACAACAAACGAAGAAAGTCATAAATTTCTGTAATTGTACCAACAGTAGAACGCGGATTTTTATTGGTCGTTTTTTGCTCAATCGCAATAACTGGTGACAAACCATCAATTTTATCAACATCTGGACGTTCCAAACCTCCCAAAAATTGACGCGCATAAGCCGAAAAAGTTTCGATATAACGACGTTGTCCTTCTGCATAAATCGTATCAAAAGCCAACGAAGATTTTCCACTTCCACTTAAACCCGTGATTACCACAAGCTCGTTTCGAGGAATCTTTACATCAATATTTTTTAGATTATGTTCACGTGCACCGTAAACTTCAATAAAATCTTTGTCCATGTTCGTTTGTAAGAAGTTGCAAAAATACAAAAAAAGCCACATTTCTGTGGCTAAGTGTACTTTAAAAATTGTTAATTCTTAAGTATTTATTGTTTTTTAATTGGAATATAAATTCGAGAAATTAGTTTTAAACTATCTGTTTCCTTCGGATCGTTTAACATAATTTCTAATTGTTTTGTATCCAACTGTAACTTTTTCGATTTAGCATAATTCTTCATTTTTTCGATTGTTTGCGCACGCTTAGAACGAGGTCCTAAATGCAATGTTAACAAATAATCTCCGCCAGGAACAACCACTTTTTTCATCTCTTTTTGCAAAGGCAAATCTTCTATTAATTGTATTCCAGCAAAAAATGTTACTTTTTCTTTTTCTTTATCAAAATCAGTAAAATAGACATACGGGAAACCTAAATCGAAATCAAAACCGCCTTCTTCTTTGTTTATTAATGATTTATAAATGACCTCAAAAGCGCCATCTACTTTATCCATCACATCTTTTTCTGCAAAACTTGATTGTTTTCGAATCGCTAATAAATTTGTTCTACCCAATTCTACAATACGATATTCGCCATAATTCAATCGACCTTCTTTTTGATCCTTATCCAATCTAACTTTCACTTGTTGATTTAAGTTGTCCAACGATTTTTCGAATTTAGATTCAGGGTTTTTAAAGAAAGCAAAATAGCGATAGAAATAAGGAATTTCTTGACTTAAATAATTCAATTTTGCAGTTGTTTTCCCATTTTCTTGTTGTTCAAATTTAACATTAAGACTATCTAATTTTTCCCAACCATCATACTTTATCGTATAATTGACGAAACGATTTATCGAAAAATTTTCAATCGTTACTTTTCCAGAAGCAATTGAAGCATCTTCAGAATCCCAAATCATATAATTTTCGTCCTCTTCTTTTGTATTAGAAAATTTCTTGATTGTTAAAGAATCCGCAGCTGTAAATTGTTGCCATTTCGAAAATTGACGAAGATTATAAAATTCGTCGTACACCAACCCAACAGGGGCATCAAATTCATATTGCATTTCTTCATCGAAACGACTAGGTAAAACGATTGGCAATAAAGCTAAAACCGCAATAATGATTACTAAAAAAAGATTTATTTGTTTCATTTACAAAATTGATTGTACAAAAATAGAAATACTTTGTAGGACTCTTAATATTAATCTGAATTAATCTGTTAAAAATAGTATATTTGAGTAAATAATATAAACTTATGGACTTTACAAATTTAATTCAAGGTGCAATGGGACAACAAATTGTTGGTTCTGCTGCAAAACAATTAGGGATTAATGAATCTCAAGCTCAAACTGCTGTTGCAGCAGCTGTACCTTTTTTATTGTCTGCTTTAAATAAAAATGCACAAGGCGGAGGTGCTGAAGGAATTTCGAATGCTTTGAATCAACATGACGGAAGTATTTTGGATAATCTTTCTGGATTTTTAGGTCAAGGAGGAAATCAACAAGATGGATTAGGAATTTTAGGTCACGTTTTAGGAAATAAACAACAAAATGTAGAATCTGCAATTTCTCAACAATCTGGATTGAACACAGCACAAGTTACTCAAATTTTAGCGTTAGTTGCACCAATTGTAATGGGCTATTTGGGTAAACAAAAACAGTCTGCTGGATTAGATTCAAATGGAATTGCTGGTTTATTAGGCGGTTTAGTTGGTGGTTCTACAACTCAAACAAACCAAAGTGGAGTAAATTTAGGTGGTTTCGAAAAATTACTAGACCAAGATGGTGACGGACAATTAGGAATTGGAGATGCCATGAGTTTATTGGGTGGATTTTTCAAAAAATAAGCCTTGTCTTAAACTGAATAAAAATACAAAATTTATTAAGCAGGAAATTTTCCTGCTTTTTTTGTTTCAAAAATTATCAACCTAAAGATTCTGAGTAGTCAAAATTATCAACTTCATAAATATTAAAAGTTTAATTTAAAAAATATGTTATTTTTTTTATTGTTAATTGTAATTTTATCAATAATCAAACACAAATAGCATGGATACTTTATTTTACTCAGAAAAATTCATTCAAAGAATTAAATCAAAAAACCCAAACGAAAAAGAATTTTTACAAGCAGTTGAAGAAGTTTCCGAAACCATTTTACCATTTGTAGAAGAAAATCCTAAATACAAGAAATTCAAAATTCTTGAAAGAATTGCAGAACCAGAACGCATTATTCAGTTTAGAGTAACTTGGGTTGATGACAAAGGCGAAATCCAAATCAACAAAGGTTATCGTGTACAAATGAACTCTGCAATTGGTCCTTACAAAGGCGGTTTGCGCTTTCATCCATCTGTTAATCTATCTATTCTTAAATTCTTAGCTTTTGAACAAGTTTTCAAAAATAGCTTGACAACATTACCTATGGGTGGCGGAAAAGGTGGTTCTGATTTTGATCCAAAAGGAAAATCTGACATGGAAATTATGCGCTTCTGCCAATCTTTTATGAGCGAATTATCTCGTCATATTGGTGCAGATGTAGATGTTCCCGCGGGTGATATTGGTGTTGGAGGACGAGAAATTGGTTATTTATTCGGTCAATACAAACGAATGCGAAACGAATTTACAGGTGTTTTAACTGGAAAAGGTTTGGAATATGGCGGTTCTTTGATTCGTCCTGAAGCAACTGGTTACGGTTTATTATATTTTGTAGAATGTATGTTAGCCGAAAAAAAAGAAACCTTAAAAGGAAAAACGGTTTCTATTTCTGGCTCTGGAAATGTTGCACAATATGCTGCTGAAAAGTCTCTAGAATTGGGTGCTAAAGTGGTAACACTTTCTGATTCTTCTGGATATATTTATGATGAAGATGGTTTTGACACAGAAAAATTAAAGGTCATTTTCAAAATTAAAAATGATAATTATGACAGAATCTCAAAGTATGTTGATTATTATCCAAATGCTAAATTTTTCTCTGACCAAAACCCTTGGAAAGTCCCTTGTGATATAGCTTTGCCATGTGCAACACAAAACGAATTGGATTTGCAAGATGCGCAAACTTTACATCTCAATGGTTGCAAATTGGTTGCCGAAGGTGCAAATATGCCAACAACTCCCGAAGCGGTTCATTATTTTTTGGATCATCAAATTTTATACGGACCTGGTAAAGCTGCAAATGCCGGTGGTGTTGCGACTTCTGGATTGGAAATGTCTCAAAATTCGATTCGTCAAAATTGGAACAGAGAAAAAGTAGATTATCGATTGAAAGAAATTATGATAAAAATTCATCACCAATGTAAAAAATATGGAAAAGGCGAATTTCAAGAAAATATAAATTATTACAAAGGCGCTAATATAGCTGGTTTCGTAAAAGTTGCCGATGCTATGATTGCTCAAGGAATATAAAAATCCATTTATAAAATTCGGTTCCCTTTACTGAATTTAGAATTCAATTGTTTGTTATTAAAGCTGAACTTCTGTTCAGCTTTATTTTTTTAGAGAGGAAAATTAATTTTAAACCCAATTCCACGAACAGATTCAAATTTTATCGTTTCATCGTTCTGAAAATATTTGCGCAAACGTGTCATAAAAACATCTAAACTTCTACCCATAAAATAATCGTTTTCGCCCCAAATTTTTTCTAAAATCTCTTTACGGCTCACTAATTTTTGATTATTCTGAATCAAGAAACTCAACAATTCTGCTTCTTTTTCTGTTAACTGAAATTTTTCTTCTTGATAAGATAATTGCAATTGATTTGGATGAAAAACATAAGTTCCAATTTTAATCAATTCTTCTAAAACAGGTTGATTTCGTTTCAAAATATTTTTTATTCTCAAAACCAATTCTTCAGGATCGCAAGGTTTTGTAATATAATCATCTGCACCTAATTTCAGACCTAAAACCCGATCAAAACTTTGCGCTTTAGCAGTCAAAAACAAATATGGAATTGTAATGGTTTCGGCTAATTTCTTCGCCAAGGAAAAACCATCAATTTCGGGTAACATGACATCAAAAATGATTAATTGAGCTGATTCCAACGATTCTATTTCCTTCAATAGTTTTTGTGGATGATCAAACCAAGTCACTTCAAAATCAGAAAATTCTAGATATTGTTTGAGAACAGTTCCCAAATCTTGATCATCTTCTACTAAAATTAATTTAGTTTTCATTCGGCAAAATGATTAAAAATTGAACACCTTTGTCTTTATTATTCTGAACGTTAATTGTTCCTAAATATCGTTCGATTGTATTCTTGACCAAAAATAATCCAACACCCAAACCGCTTACATTTTGGTTAATAGAACGATTCACACGATAATATTTATCAAAAATAAGAGGCAAATCATTGGTTGGAATTCCAATTCCATTATCCGAAAAATTCAATGTTATTTTTTTTTGAAATTTAAAATCTAATACAATTTCAGTAGCTCCATATTTGACTGAATTTTCAATTAAATTCTGAGCAATTTGTTTAAAATCGTTTGTTTTCAGTACATTATTTTTCTCGAAAATACTTTGATTAATAAGTTTAATTTCTGGATATTGAAGTTGAATCTTTTGGATAATTTCATTCAAAATAACCTCATCTAACAATTCAGAATTTTCGTCATTTTTCACAAAAATAGAATCAACAGTTTGCTCCAAACGATTAATTTGTCTGTTCATCATTTGTTGCGTTTCTGGATGTTGAACTTGATGCAAAGCAAATTTCATCGTCGTAATTGGCGTATTCAATTCATGCGCAATAGAGTCTATTGTCAAATGTAATTGATTGATTTTTTCTTCTTGTTTCGATAAATTTTTAAGACTTTTCCAATACAAAAAGACAATTAATCCAACAATCAACAAACTCACAATGATTAAAGGAATAATTTTCTTGAGAATTAAAAATTTCAAATTCAGTAATTCAAAATCTGTCTTTCCTCTAATTTTATATTTATGACGTTCATTTTTATTAATTCCTAAATCAGAATCTGTTTGATTACTAATATCATCCGATGACCAAACACTTTGATTAATATTAGTTGGTTTCGAAATTTTATTTGTCGTTTCGTAAATCACATACTTTTTCTTTGGCAATAATTCTTTATGATTCAATTCATCATAAACCGAATAAACATCTGTACGAAGCGCTATTTCAAAATTATTTTCCTTAGAATAAACGTCTAATAGAGAATCTACAATTGGCGTATAAATCTCATAATTATAATCTACTTTCGTTCGAATTATTTGTAATTCATCAAACTGTTTTTTTTCATCATGATTCAGTTTTTTGAAATAATCTAAAATCTTATCATCATTAGAATCTGTTTCATATTTTGACATAAAATTCATCACTTTAACTCCAATTTCACACGCCTCTTTATTCATATCTTTCTCAATCAATCGATACAAATTGTAGATATAATACCCTTGCAATGCAACCAAAACGATCAATGCAAAAGAGAAAATAAATGTATAATGTTTTTTAGATAATTTCATAAGCTTTCCATCAATTCAAAAATACATTGTTTTCGCACATAAATTACACATTAACTCATCGTTAACCGTTCATTAACCAAGTAAAATCGAAACTTGAAAGAGATTTGTTAAAAATCTGAACCATGAAAATAGTAATAACATTTTTTCTGCTACTTCCAAATTTAATTTTTGCACAAATTATTTCTGGAAAAATTATCGATGAGCAAAATCAACCAATCAAAAATAGTTCTATTGAAGTTGAAATTCCTTCACAAGATCCAATTGTAGCTGAATCGAATGAAAATGGCGAATTTAATTTTGAGCTTCATCAAGCACAATCATTTACAATTTACATTAAAGAATTTGGTTACCAAGAATTTGAAAAGACATATCAAGCTAACTCAGAAAACTCTTTGATTATTACGCTTCAAAAAGATGAAACAATTAACTTAAAAGACGTTGTTTTTTCTAGTCAAAAACCTTTGTTGAAACGAAAAATTGATCGAATAGAATTTAATGTCGAAAATACGCCTTTGCAAAATTTAAGTGCTTGGGATATCGTGAAAAACACGCCAAATGTTCTTCTAAAAAATGAACAGTTAAGTGTGAGAGGAAATACGCAAATTTTAGTCACAATTAATGATAAAAAAACATTAATGTCCCAAGATGATTTGAAACAATTGTTGGAAAATACTGATGGTGCAACAGTTTCTTCGGTTGAAGTCATTACCAATCCGCCTGCAAAATATGAAGCTTCTGGAAGCGCGATTATAAATATTAAAATGAAGAAAAATGTGCTTTCTGGTTACAAAGGACAAATTGCGACACGTTATCATCAATCTATTTATAGCAAAGGAATGCTGGGTACTACCCAATCTTACAATACAGAAAAATGGCAATTGACAGGAAGTTATTATTTTGTGAATGGAAAATATGTTCGCAAGAATTTTGATGTAACAACTTATGAAAAAGATCAGACACGCTGGGAAAGTGACATGATTCGTCGAACAGTTGCGAAACAACAACATATTTACAACTTTGCTTCTCAATATTCAATTGATAGTTTACAGAATTTTCAGTTTGGAATAAATGGTTCTAGAAATCCTGCTTCAATTGGGAATTATAACGTTCCGACAAATATTTACAATACAACAAATAATCAACTTGAATCATTTTATAAAACACAAAATCATCGTCGCGAAGCTTCAAATAATTTTAATACGTATTTGGTTTATGACAAAAAAATTGCGAAAAATAATTTGACTTGGAGTAACAATTTTAGTCATCGTTATTACAAAGAAAATCAAGATGTTTTAACAAAACTGAATTTCAAGGATAAACCTTATGAAGAAAATCGTTTTTTGAGTGCTGCACTTCAAAAATTGAATCTATTTTCTACACAAATTGATTATAGTTTCACTAATGAAAATTTCGGCTTGGAAGCGGGAGCGAAATATAGTTTTGTGAAGAATGATAATGATTTAGATTTCTTTGAGTCGATTCAAAATCAAATCGAATATCAACCCGAAAAAAGTAATATTTTTGATTACAAAGAACAGATTTTTGCGTTGTATATTTCTGGAAATTACAAATGGAAAAAATGGGAAGCAAAAGCTGGTTTGAGATCTGAAACAGCTCTTATAAATACGATTTCTGATAATCCAATTAGCCAAAATAAACGAACAAACACCGATCTTTTTCCAACTTTATACGTCATGTATAATTTTGAAAATACTGGACAAATTGGTTTGAATTATGGAAAAAGAATTGATCGACCAGATTATAATTTCTTGAATCCTTCAAAATCATATTACAATCTGTTTTCTTATTTTCAGGGCGATGCCAATGCAATTTCTACGATTATTCACAATTTGAGTTTATCTTACACTTTGAAAGATTGGAATTTTGAAGCCTATTATCGATACGAGAAAAATCCAGCGATGGAAATTTCTATTCAAAATCCTGAAACTTTCGAAACAGTTTATCATTTTACAAACATCAAAAATGGAGAAGCTTTTGGAGCAAATCTTTCGAAAAATTTTAATCTAAAATCGTGGTGGAAACTGAATTTATTTACATTTGTGGAATATAATCAAAATTATTTTTTCGGACCAGATCAACAACAATACAAAAATGATGTGTTTACTTATTATATTTCTTTAAGCACTCAATTGGATTTAGACAAAGCAAAAACATTTAATATTTCGACAGGATATCATTATAATTCCCCAGCTATTCAAGCTTCATTTGATATTAGTTCTTCTCAAAATACATATTTGATTTTAAACAAAAAAATATGGGATAAACGTTTTGAAATTGGTTTGGTTTTCAATGATATTTTTAAAACTGATCGCAATACGATTTCTACGAAATACGCAAACCAAAATCAATATTTCAAAGATTATCGCGATACACAATATTTTATGTTGAATTTGAAATACAATTTCGGAAACCAGAAAGTAAAAGAAGCGAAACAAGCGGAAAAAACTGCAGAACAAAATAGAATTTAGCGTTACAAAAAAAACTTAAGTTTTATTAAATTTGAGGAAAAGCAATAAAATGAATTCAGTAAAAATCATTCGAACAAATTCTTCTAACAAAGATTTTCAAGAATTGGTAACAGAATTAGATAAAGATTTAGCGATAAGAAATGGCGAATTTCATTCTTTCTTTTCGCAATACAATAAAGTTGACAAAATAAATCACGTTGCTATCGCCTATTTAAACGAAAATCCTGTTGGTTGTGGCGCTATAAAACATTATTATGATACAACGATGGAAGTGAAAAGAATGTATGTAAATCCTGATTTTAGAGGAAATAGAATTGCAGGTAAAGTTCTGAATGAGTTAGAAAATTGGGCAATCGAATTAAATTATGAACGATGTATTTTGGAAACCGGATTGAAACAACCCGAAGCAATCGCGTTGTATGAACGATGTGATTACACAAGAATCGAAAATTACGATCAATACAAAGACATCGAAGAAAGTGTTTGTTATGAAAAAATATTGAAATAGAAAAGCTGAGCGATGCTCAGCTTTTTTATTATTTATTAGATTCTTTTACCATTTTGTTCATTTCGGATGCCGTAATTTCACCATCCATAATCATGTACATTTGTTGATCATCGCTGTTAATACTCATCAACACATTTTTAAAAACTTTCGCATTTGCATTTTCCGTTAAAAAGCGAATTTTACTTCCGTCCTTATTTATCGACATCAATTTTTCGAAATAGATTATTTTTTCAAGAAAACAGTTCCTCCAGCTTGCGCTTTTGGAAAAATTGTAACATCAGCAATTTGTACATGTTCTGGTTGTTGCAACAAATACTCTATTGCATTTGCAATATCCTCTCCAGCCAATGGTTCAAAACCTTTGTATACATTATCCGAAAGTTCTTGATTTCCTTTGAAACGAACCAAAGAAAATTCTGTTTCTACCGCTCCTGGCGCAATATTGGAAACTTTGATTCCGTAAGGTAACAAATCATAACGCATTCCTTTGCTTAACGATTCTACCGCCGCTTTCGACGCACAATATGTTCCTCCATTTGGATAAACTTCTTTTCCCGCAATCGAAGAAAGGTTGATGATATGAGCATTTGATGATTGTTTAAGAATTGGAATAATTGCTTTCGAAACGTAAATTAATCCTTTTACATTGATATCAATCATTGCTTCCAAATCCTCCAAATCAGCTGTATCAAAAGGTGCTAATCCGTGCGCATTTCCCGCATTATTGATTAAAACATCAATATTTTTCCACTCATTTTCTAAACTTTCTACTGCATTAAAAACAGCTTCCTTGTCTCGAACATCAAATTGAATGGTTTTTACTTCCGTAATTTGACTCAATTCTGCCTGAATTTCATCTAATCGTTCTTGACGACGCCCACACAAAATTAAACGATAATTTGGTGCTAATTTCTTTGCTGTCGCCATTCCTATGCCAGATGTTGCTCCGGTTATGAAGACTGTTCTTTTCATTTTCTTAAATAATTAAAAGTGCTTTTTTAAGACCGTCTAAGATACAAGCTAAAAAGAAATTAAAAAATGATTTATCCTGTTTTCGTTCGATATTTTCTACTTTTTCTTCTTTCATTTTTCCACGAGAATCATTCTTTACCGCTGCATTTCCAACTGCTGATAATAATTTCCTTTTCGAACCATCATCACGCAAAACATTCACTTTCAAATTTTGATAATCTATTCCAAAATTTCCTCCAGCAACTTTATCATTTCCATCAAAATTAAATTTTATTTGATTGAAAAATCCATCAACAGAAACCTTAAGATATGGTTTCACAAAAGGATCGAGATTTTTTGCAGGAAGTTTTGAAATTGAACCATTGATATTAAATTTCTCTGAACGATTCATTGGATTAAATGTCCAATTTGCACGCAAATCTCCATTCATAAATTCTGAATGCCAATCAACATCAACGTTTGGTAAAGATATTTTACGATAACCCGAATTGACATTTTTAACCCTTGCATTTATCGACGAAAACGTCAATTTTCCTGTTCCAATACTTTTAGCCGTTTCCTCTTCATATTCTAATTTAGAGTTGACCAATTGCAACTGTTTCACCCCTAAATCGAATTTCATTTCACGTAATTTTTGTGAAAACATTGTTTTACGTTTTGTGTCATCAGGTGGAACCAAACTTCTATAAATATTTGCATAAAGCTGGTTCAATTTTATTTGATTCGCTTTCAAGAAAAAATCTTTTGAAGGCGAAATTCCCCATTGTATACCGTTTCCTTGCAATTGTTTCACAGAAACAGTATACAAATCAGCTTGTTTTTGCAAAGATGCAGTATATGCTTTTCGAGTAAGTTTTGGTGTCAATTTTAATTGATTTAACGTCAAATTTCCATTCTGAAACTGCAAAGCTCCAGTAGTCATCTTATATATTTTTCCTAAATCAAAATCGATTCCCGAAGATTTCAGTAATACAGATTTATAAGAAAAAGGAATCGCTTCTTGAATTGTTTTTGGATCAACATTAATTTGATTAAACGCTAACTGAATTTGCTTCAATGTTAAATTCGGCGTTTTTTGTTGATAAGGAATCACATCTAAATGTCCATTTACCAACGAAATTTTATCGACTTTTATAACATCGTTAAATTCTTTTGACGTTTTTCCTTCTCGTTGCGCCACTCGTCTTGGCTGTCCATAAATTGTAAATTTTGGATTTTTGAAAATAACCTGATTGATTCGAAGTTCTTTCCCATAATCATTTTTCAATCCTAAAACCGTCAAATTAACATTATTGAAATCAAATTTTTGAGAAGCTATAAAACGCGATTGCTTGATTTGAATTGTATCAATTCCAAGGTTAAAATTAATCAAGAACTTTTCTGTTGCTTTTTCAACTTTCTTCGCAATAACTTTTTCATTCTTTTGATCGATGATTTTCACATTTACCTCATCCAATTTGATTGAATTGGTATGAAAATAAAAATCACCATTTTTGATTCCCCAACTGTTATTATTCAACGTCAAAATTGGCGCTTCGACATCTAATAATGTGTTTGATTTTGTATAATTTCGATTAAATTGATTTTTTGAAATTAATGGTTTCATTTTGAAATTTTTCAGAATCAATTTCTTTTCAGTTAAATCAAAATTAGATGCTGTTAACGTGTGCATTTCATTCAATCGATAATACATCGAATCCAACTTAATACGGAAAGTTTTATAATCAATCGGAATATCATTTGTGCGTGTCAACGCATTCATTTTTATTCCTTCGATATTTAACGCCACATTATTTATTGCATATTTTACCGTTTTTGCATTCGAGAAGAGTGAACGAATTTTACCATTTTCTATTTGTAATTTTTTGATATTAATTAACTCCGCATCTTCCGTTTTTATGCTTACTTTTTTAGTTGATTGTTTCTCAACTTTATTCTCAGGTTTGGCAGAAATAATGGCAATTTTTGGATTTTTGAATTTGATTAAATCTGTTTTAAAATATAATTTATCTTCTGAAGTAAATCCCCAATCCATCTTAGAAAGCGAAAGAAGTGGTGATTCAATATCCAATAAATCATTTTCAGAATCGTTTGGAACGTACATTTTTCCGTTCATTTTAAGTGGTTTCATCAAGAAATTATCCAACTCAAAATCAGTTTCATTAAAACGAACTTTTCGTGCTCTAATCAATTGTTGATCTTTAACCACAAAAAACATCGAATCTAATTTAATATCAAAAGCAGAATATCTGAACGGAATTTTTTTGTCCGCTGTTCGCTCATTGAAACGAACACCGTCAAAATCAATCGAAAAATTAGAAACATTTGCAATATGTTTTTTCCCTGATTGAGAATACAAATTGAATTCGCCGTTGTTTATATTTACATTGGAAACATCAATACTTTGACCAACTTTGGATTGCGCTGTATCTTTTTTGACCGAATCTTTTTTCTCTTTAAGATAATAATTTACAGAGGGATTATTGATGTTGATTGAATATGCTGTAACTTCTTTTTTGGTAATTAATTTTATAAAATTGATACCGACAACATTTATTTCTTTCACTTTTCCTGTTGCATCAATCGAATCCTTTATCAACAAAGAATCTTTTGGAGAAACTTCAACATTTTTTAGTGATAAAGACGAATTAAAAATAGAAAAGCTCAAATCTTCGTAAGTCAGATTATAAGCCGTATCGTTTTTTTCTGCAATGATTTTTGGAAGTCGATCATTCAGAAAATAGGAGATGTAAAAACTTAAAATAAAAAGTACCGCAATAATAGAAATTAAAGCGATACCTATTTTTTTTATCCAACGGTTTTTAATCATTGATATAGTTTGGTTAACAGTCTTAAGAACAATTATTATACCAGATATAACAAAATGTTAAATTTATTCGTTGATATCGTAGATTTCTTTGATATTTTCTAAGATTTTATCGAAGTTTAAATTCAAATCAATTAATTTCCCAGTAAACAAATCGAACACCCAACCGTGTACTTCCAATCCATTTTCCATAGCACGTTGCACGAAAGGATTTTTTACCACATTTACACATTGTTCTTGTACATTTAACTCTACCAAACGATTATAGCGCATTCCTTCGTTTTCGATTGCATTTAATTCTTCTGAATGTAAACGATAAACATCTCGAATATTACGCAACCAAGGATTCATCATTCCTAAATCTTTCGGAATCATTGCAGATTTAATCCCTCCACAATTATAATGTCCACAAACTATAATATGTTTCACTTTTAGGTGTTCTACCGCATAGTCTAAAACAGAAGTGGTATTCATATCCAAACTAATTACCATATTAGCAATATTGCGGTGTACAAAAACCTCACCTGGCTCCGCTCCCAACAACTCTTCTGCCGTCACACGACTATCCGAACAACCAATGTAAAGCACTTCTGGATTTTGACCAGCCGAAAGCTTATCAAAATATTGCTCGTCTTGTCCTAAACGTTTATTTACCCACTCTTGGTTGTGTTCAAAAACTTTTTCTAAATTCATAATTTTCTAAATTACATCTTGTACTTCTGGATGTTTACCAACATAAACGCTCACATAACTACAAAATGGAATGATTTTCAACTGATTTTTTCTTGCGTAATCTACAGCTTCTAACACTAATTTTTCGGCCAAACCTTGTCCTCTCAATTCGGGATTAACACCTGTATGATTAATCAACATTTGTTTTTCTTTCAGCATAAAAGTTAATTCACCAACTTCTTTATTATTCTCATCAAGAAGTATAAAAACTCCATTTTTTCCTTCTAAATTCAATTCAATTTTCATAGAATAGTATTTTAAATTCAAATTAATCTTTTTGGATGAGATTTGGTCAAAAAGATTTGTTAAAAGTCTCGATATACAAGACAAATTTACGGGTGAAAAGTTTTTAATTCAAAGAAAATTTAAACAAATAATAACAATCAATTTACAATCATCTTTCTATTTGATAATCAACAACAAGCCATTCTATATAATATTTAATGTATAGGTTTGAGTTTTTTACTTGATTATTTATTACATTTGTTAGATATTTTAAGGAAATATTCTTCATATGAAATTTATTGTATCGAGCAACACGTTATTAAAAAATGTTAACTTAATCGGAGGGGTTATAAACTCTAATAATACTTTACCAATCCTTGATAATTTTTTATTCGAATTGGATGGTAGCCAATTAACTATCACTGGTTCTGATTTAGAAACAACAATTTCAACAACTTTAGAAGTTGAGTCTAATGATAATGGAAAAATTGCAATTCCATCAAAAATCTTAACTGACACGTTGAAAACTTTCCCTGCGCAACCGCTTACTTTTATCCAAAAAGAAGGAAATACGTTGGAAATTGTTTCAGAACAAGGAAATTATCAGTTAGCATTCGAAGACGCAAACGAATATCCTCAAACGCCAGATATCGAAGACGCAAGCTCTACAACACTTAGTGCAAGCATTTTATCAGAAGCAATTATCAAAACTATTTTTGCGACAGGAAACGACGAATTACGTCCAATTATGACAGGAGTCTTCTTCCAAGCAAATGCAGATATTTTCCGTTTTGTTGCTACAGATGCGCATCGTTTGGTAAAATATACTCGCAATGGCTTAGACAATTTACAAGCTGCTGAATATATTATGCCGAAAAAACCACTTAACTTATTGAAAAATATTTTAGGAGGAAATAATGACGATGTAACAATCGAATATAACAATACAAATACACGTTTTTCATTCCAAAACATCGTGTTAACTTGTCGTTTGATTGATGGTAAATATCCTAATTATGAAGCGGTAATTCCAAAAGAAAATCCAAATGTATTAACGATTAACAGAAACTTATTCTTGACATCTTTGAAACGTGTGGCAATTTTCTCTAACAAAACAACAAACCAAGTTCGATTAAAATTAGTTGGAAATTCATTGACAATTTCTGCTGAAGATATCGATTTTGCAAACAAAGCAGAAGAAAGACTTCCTTGTGATTACAACGGAACTGATTTACAAATCGGTTTCAATTCTCGTTTCTTAATCGAAATGTTGAACAATTTACAATCAGAAGAAATAACATTAGAAATGTCTGAACCGAATCGTGCAGGAATCATCAAACCAGTTGATGGACTAGAAGATGGCGAAGAAATCTTAATGCTAGTTATGCCAGTTATGTTAAACGCATAATCAAAAAGAATACATAAAATTCATTTATACAATACAATGAAAATTTCATACAATTGGCTAAAAACCTACATTGATACAGATATCACACTTGATGAAGTGTCTTCAACACTTACAAGTACGGGTCTAGAAGTTGAAGGTGTAGAACAAGTAGGTGGAGCTAAAAATTATTTGGAAACCGTATTAGTTGGTAAAGTTTTATCAGCTGTGCCACATCCAAACGCAGATAAATTAAGAGTTACTAAAATAGATTTAGGAGACGGAAAAGAAACGCAAATTGTTTGTGGAGCTCCTAATGTTGCAGAAGGTCAAAATGTTCCTGTTGCAACTGTCGGAACGGTTTTACCTTCACCAGATGGTGAATTTAAAATCAAGAAGGCAAAAATTCGTGGTGAAGAATCTTTCGGAATGATTTGTTCTGAAGTAGAATTAGGAATTGGTACAGATCATTCTGGTATTTTAGTTTTACCAGAAGATTTAAAACCTGGAACTTCTACGTTCGACCTATTCGGAAAAAATGATGAAGTTGACCACGAAATCGAAATTGGTTTAACGCCAAATCGTGCGGATGCAATGTCACATTTTGGTGTAGCGCGTGATTTACATGCGGCCCTTAAAACTCGTGATATCGCGTCAACATTCAAAACATATGATGTATCAAATTATCCTACGACAGATTTCGGAAAAAATCCTATTTCTATCGAGGTTAAAGATACAGAAGCAGCGCCTCGTTATGCAGGTGTTTACTTAAAAAATGTAAAAGTTGCTGAGTCGCCAGATTGGTTAAAAAATCGTTTAAAAGTTATAGGATTATCGCCAATTAATAATGTGGTTGATATTACCAATTACATTTTACACGATTTAGGACAACCTTTACATGCTTTTGATGCAGCTAAAATTGAAGGAAATAAAGTAATCGTTCAGAAATTAGCAGAAGGAACAAAATTCACAACTTTAGATGGCGTTGAACGTACATTAAAAGGACATGAATTGATGATTTGCAACGAGAATAATCCAATGTGTATTGCTGGAGTTTTCGGAGGAAAAGATTCTGGAGTTTCGGATGCAACGACAACTATTTTCTTAGAATCAGCATATTTCGAGCCAGTAACAATTCGTAAAGGAGCGAAAGCACATGCATTAAATACGGATGCTTCTTTCCGCTTTGAACGTGGAATTGATCCTAACATAACTATCGACGCGTTGAAGAAAGCTGCGATGATGTTAGTTGAAATTGCTGGTGCTGAAATTGCATCTAATATTGATGATATTTATGCAAATCCTATTCAAAACTTTAATGTAAAATTACGTTTACATAAAGTGGTTGAATTATTAGGAGTTGAAATTCCAGAACATAAAATCAAATCGATTTTAGAAAATTTAGAAATTAAAATTTTGTCAGAAAATGATGGAATTTTAGATTTAGAAGTTCCAGCTTATCGTGTAGATGTACAACGTGATGTAGATTTGATTGAAGATATTTTGAGGATTTATGGATACGATAATATCGAAATTCCTTCAAAATTCTCGTTTTCTTATGTTCCAAATCAAAAAGTTAGTCCAGATAAAATCGAAGATTTTATTGCGCGTCAATTGATTTCTTTCGGATTCAATGAAGCGATGAATAACTCGTTAACGAAAAGAGAATACGAAGAAATTTTCTTTTATCCAGAAGGTGAAAGTGTTGCAATGTTAAATCCGCTTTCTGCTGATTTAGCTGTAATGCGTCGCATTTTATTGAATGGTTTATTAGAAAATGTTGCGTTCAATATCAACCGTCGTAATTCGGATGTTAAATTATTTGAATTTGGGAAAGTTTATCGCAAAATTGATGGTATTTACGAAGAAAATAAATGTTTAGGAATCGTTCTTTCAGGAAACTTTAATAGCGAATCGTGGACAGGAAATTTACGTAAAGCTTCATTTGCTGATTTGAAAGGTTTGATTAAACAAATTTTTGTTCGATTAGATATTCAAATTACAGATGAGTTACCTGCAAAAGATGATAATTTCTTAGATGGAATTGAATTTGTTTCTGGTCAAAAATCATTAGGAAAACTTGGAATCATCAGCAAAAAATTAGCAAAAAAATTAGGCGTTAATCAAGATGTTTTCTTTGCTCAATTAAATTGGGATGCAATGGTTGCTTTAGCAAACAAACACGATTTGAAATACAAAGAAATCTCTAAATTCCCAGGTTCTCGTAGAGATTTAGCTTTATTGCTTGATTCTTCTGTGAAATATGAAGAATTGTACAAAGCGACAAAAGAAGTCAAAACGAATTTGTTGAAAGCCGTTAATTTATTCGACGTTTACGAAGGAGATAAATTGCCAGCTGGTAAAAAATCGTATGCTTTAAGTTTTATGATTCAAGACGAAAATAAAACATTAAGCGATCAAGAAATTGATGGTTTAATGAATAAATTAATCAAATTGTATCAAGAAAAATTCAACGCTGAGTTGAGATAAAATATTCCGAAAAATGAAAAAGATTGTAACTTTATTTTCAGCAACTATTTTGATGAGTTTTATAGCAACTTCTTGTTCTACAAGCGCAAGTACTGCTAAAATTAAACCTAAAGCGGAAGTTTCGATTTCAAATCAAAATTGGTATTTGATCAACGATAACAACGTAGTAAAAGGTTTGTACGATAAAGACGTGATGTTGGTTATTGACGAAGCTAATTCGACTGTAAGTGGATTTGCAGGTTGCAACAATTTCAATGCTTCTTTTACAAAAGTTAGCGGCGTTACAAGCTTTGTTAATTTTTCTGAAACTAAAATGGCTTGTCCTAATTTGCAAGAAGAAAAAGCATTTTTATCGATGTTGAAAAGTGTAAATCGTTACGAAGTTTCAGGAAAAGAATTACATCTTTACAAAAGCAATATTTTATTATTAAAATTCAAAACAATTTAGTTTTTATAATAAAAAAGCTCCTTACAAGGAGCTTTTTTTATGTTTCTTTATTTTCTTCTACCGATTTTATCTCAACAGTATCATCACTTTGCTTGAAACCAATTTTAGTAATCGGAATTTCTTTTGATGATAAATAAAACTCTAAATCAGCATTTAATTCGATCAGACGATGCGGAAAATCTTGACCAACATTTTGCTTGGCTTCTGTTAAGAAAATTGCGCAATGTTTTAAATAATCAGGCGTTAATTTCGATTTTGCTTCTTGAAATGCAGAAAACAATACCTTTTCTGTCATCACAATATTTTTCGTTTCATCTTTTCTGTATAATGCATATAAACGTTTTTTAAGCGATTGTGTAAAATCAATCATCATTGTATTTGAGAAAATTTTCATTTCAGCCGCATAAGGCGTCCAGAAATCTTTGTTCAACGCATTTTGATTTTTCAAAATTGATAATAACGGAGAATCTTGCGCCAAATTCGTAGTCATGTGATGTAGAAGTAATTGTTTGCGCTCGTCAAAAGTTGGAGGAAAAATCGGAATATGTAAATCAAAACGACCAGGTGCAACGATTTCATCATTCAAATTTGCTAAAGATTCAACAGCTCCAACAATCAAAAGTTCTTTCGTATCATTTTTCTGAATATGTCTAAGAACGGAATAAAACAAATCGACCATTTCGGGATAAATGGTATTTACAGAAGTAGAATGTAATATTTCGTCGAACGAATCAATAAACAATAATGTTTTAGGTTGATTCATCTTTTTTGAAAGAAAATCGGAGAATTTATTCTTTTTGTTATCAAAATTCCCAACTAAATAATCATTGAAAATATGTACAAATTCGTAACCAATCATATCCGCTATTTTCTTTGCCCAATATATTTTCCCACTACCTGGAGGTCCATACAAAATCAAGCCAGCAGGTTTTGAGATTCCCCAACTTTCTCCTTGATCTTTGCTGATAAATGGATCTAACATATCAGTCATATAAAAATACAAATCAGTATAACCAACTAAACTTTTACCAGAAAAATCTTCGCATTGCGGAAATGCTTTTTCTATAAACGGATATTTTCCCCCAATGTAAGAATGAATCAAATAACTTGACACTCCCGTTTTCATCTGCTTTGCAACCTCGGCAGGAATTCCATTTGTCACAAAAAAATGAAGCACTTCTTCTTCTTTCGCTCCAATTGTTTTAGCGATTTCTTCTATTGTTTTTTCTTTGGAATAATCTTCGGCATATCTTTTTAAGAAATCTTTATTCTCTTCCGAAAATGTTATAAATTGTTGTGTTACATTAAAATTTTCGTCAATACAAAAACTCAAATCAATATTAAAATCATTGATAAAATTCTGTAAACTTCCTAAAGATATTTCGAGTTGATTAGATAAATCCTTTAATTTCATTCTGTTGGCTTGTTCTAATTTCTATTAAAAATAAAGATTAATTCGTGAACTAAACCATTTTAAGTTCTAAACTTCTGTTAAAGGAGCAAGCGCATCTATAGATGCGCTTGCTCCTTTTAATTGTATATTTTAAAATTATTTACAATTTAGATGAATTAAGATAATCTTCCATTTCTTCTTTATTTGCTTCATCAGATTCGTCTTTTAGAACACGATGAGCCACTTTACCTACAGTTAAACCTTGAATAACGATTGAAAATAAAACAACGATGTATGTAATCTCTAATAACAAATCTTTCCATTCCGAATTTGGCATCGAAAGAACTAACGCAATTGAAACTCCTCCACGAATTCCTCCCCAAACCAAGACAATAAGTGAACCTTTAGAAAAAGTGTTTTTTCTTAAAATAGTACGAGCTGGAATAACAATTGATAATGTTCGAGATAATAGGACTATAAAAATTGTGGCAATTCCTAATAGAATTTGATCCATTAAATCTTCTATTAACAACAATTCGAAACCTATAAAAAGGAATAAAATGGCATTCATTACCTCATCAATAAGCTCCCAAAATTTGTTTAAATAATCTTGAGTTGTTTTACTCATTGCGAATTTCTTTCCATAATTTCCGATTATTAAACCTGCGATAACCATAGCTAAAGGACTAGAAATATGAAGTTCTTTTGCAATCAAAAATCCTCCCATTACAATCGACAATGTAATTAAAGCTGAAACTTTATAATCATCAATTTTTTTCATCGAATTAGACGCTGTAAATCCAAGTAATAATCCAAGTAAGATTCCGCCTCCGGCTTCCATTAAAAATAATTTTGAAACACTTGAAAAATCAGCATCAAAGCTTGGATTAGTTGCTATTTGTAAAACTACTGCGAACATTACAACGGCCACACCATCATTAAACAGTGACTCTCCTGTAATTTTTGTCTCAATAATTTTAGGAACTTTTGCTTGTTTCAAAATTCCTAATACAACGATTGGATCAGTTGGTGAAATTAATGTTCCGAACAATAAACAATAGATATACGGAATTTGAATACCAAAATATGGCGCAATGTAATATAAAATTACTGATATAATAAATGCTGATAATACTACTGATATTGTAGCATAAGTAGCAATTGTCCATCTCAAGTTTTTCAAATCGAGAATATTAACGTGCATTGCGCCTGCAAAAAGCAGAAAATTAAGCATTGCGCCCATCAATATTTCATTGAAGTCTAAACTATTAAAGAGTTGAAACATGTCTTTTGTAGCATCAGGAAAATAGCTATCTCCCAATAAACGGATAGCGATAGATACTAACATGGCGATAATCATAATTCCAATTGTTCCAGGTAATTTTAGGAATCGAAGGTTTGCATAAGAAAATAATGCAGCAAGAACAATTAGAACCGAAAAAGAATAATATAGTTCCATTGGTATTGATTGATTAAAATTTGGAAAAAGTTACAAAAAAAGGCAATATCCAAAAAACTG
>NZ_DINY01000036.1:0-10108 GCF_002426075.1 Empedobacter sp. UBA5528
TAATCAAAATGCACAACGGGTTGATTCTTCTAACTTTTATCAAATTAAAATTAATTATCAAAAGACAAAACAAAATTTTTATTTGATAGTAAATTCAACTTATTTAATCTTTGCTTGTGTAGAAAAAAATAGATGCTTTGATTTGAAATTTATTGACTTTCCTATTGAATTAATTTCACAATTAAAAGCCGAAGTAAATTCAAGTTTGATCCTTCTAAATCCAAAAGAATTAAATAAAAAAGTAAACATTTCTGATTTAGAATTATTAGGTGAATCAGAAATTAAACAGATCAATTATTGGAAAAGTAAAATACTGGGAGAGATTGTTTTCAATTGTTTTGATTAAACTTTTCGTTTAATAATTTTCTTACGTTTTCTTTTCTTAAAAATAATTCGAATTAGACGATAACCATATGTTACCTTTTTATTTTTTGTGATAATAGGAAATGCCATTGTGCACATCAACGAAATACAAGCAGTTGTACCTAATGCCCCTCCATAACCATTGAAAATTTTGCTCGTATAATGCAATAAAACTGCAAATAAAATTGGAGAAAAAACTAACGAAAAATAACTAATATTTATGGTTGATGATACCATTCCAATGAAAGTTCCGCCAATTACATACAACGGAATATTTTTGGTATAAAACTCTGGTAAAATTGTTGGAAAAAAATAGAAAAATCCACCGACAATCATTGCAATCATTGCAGAGGCACGAACTGGACCTTGTTTGAAACGAATGTTTAATTCATATGTTGTTAATGAAGCAATTATTGAAAACATCATTAATATTAAAAATTCAATAATCATTAGCCAATAATTAATTTAAACAACAACATACTCAACAAAACGCCTATAAATGCTAATGTTCCTAGCTTTCCACCCACACCAACAAATAAAGATTTTGTAGCAAAAAATAACAAGGCAGTAAAAACTCCAGCCGAAATAATCATCCAATAAACATACTGAAAATCAAGCGAAGTCATCCCAATGAAAGCACCACAATAAATTGGTCCTGCAATTTGTTTTAGATATTCTGAACGAGAATTAAACTTCGTTAAAAAAGAACCTAAAGTTCCTATAATTCCTGCAGAAAAAACACCGCCTAAACCTAATTTATTATTGATCAAATATGTAATTATTGCTGCAATAGGAATCCATAAAACCAAAGTTTTACGATCAAAAGAATATTCGTGATGATGCAGTGGAAACTTGCGGTAAACCACAATCAAAAGTAAACAAATTGCAGCAATAATGTAAGGAACAAGATAATGTTCTATTCTTTCGTTCATTATCGAAAATAAAAACAGAAACTGAATTATAAAAATAATCAGTATCGTGACAAATTTTATGATGCGTTTGGTTTGCACAATTATTTTTTGAAGTTGCAAAGTTAGTGACTTGTTTTAACAAAATAGAATAATTTTTATCAGTAAAGTTGTAAAAATTTCTTAAACTTAAGAACAATATGAAAACACTAGAAAATTTGAAATTTCAACATCATTTAACAAAGAATCTATTGAATGATGAATTTTAACAATTCGTGAGTTTCCACAAAAAATTCAGAATGAAATCACCTCTCTTTCAGAACCTAAATTCGAACAATAATATCGTTCTGAAGGCTGCATCAACGTTGGGTTACTTTGTTAAATTCTTTTGTTGAAAGTGATTGGGACAAAAAATTTCGTCATCAGTAAACAAATCTTGCGATTTATGCTTGGAATTGCAATCATCATTTGGCGCATATACAACAAGCTAATAAAAGTTAGTGTATCTTTGCAAAACATAATCTAACTCATGAAATACATCAATTATTTTCTATTATTTTTATCTACAATCATTAGTATTTTTCTGTTTTTTGTAAGCGCTAATCAAATTGAAGTTGTTCCGAATAAAAATGAAGGTTATAAAGGTGAACAAATTATGCTCATTGAAAAATCGAACGATATACAGTTTGTGAAAAATATAGCTGAAACTTCGGTAGATAAATATGATGTAATGTACAATCAATTATCTGATTTTGCAGCAAAAATGAATACTTGGATTATTTTATTATTTATTCTTCAACTTGCTATGGGCGTACTTTTCTTTCTACAATTTCGAAAAAATAAAAAATCTCAAGTCAACACAAGATTAACTTGAGATTATATTGACTTAAACTATCACAAAAAATAAGTCATTCTACCTAAAAAAATATCTATTCCTCAATTAATTCAGCTGAAAAACCAACTTCCTCAATTGTATCAATAATTTCTTCGTCTGTTGCTTGATTAATTTTTACAGACAAAACTTTGTCTGGATTATCAGTATCAACTTCCCAAGCTTCTAAACCATCTAACTTATCTAAAAAAGGTTTCACTTTGCTCACGCAACCACTACAATTTATATTTGTTTTGAATTTTAATTCTTTTGTTTCCATAACTCTTTGATTTTTGTCTTACAAATTTCGATAGAATTGTTCCAAAACCATTTACAAGATTTCGCTAAATAGTTATATGATTTCTATACTTATTAATCGTTTTGAGCTACTTTTGCATTCAAACAAAACAATTTCAATTTCTTTTACAAATGAGTCAACAAAATGACCTAAATATTATCTTAGCGATCGACGAAAAACCGAAGTTAGGACAAGGTATATTATTAAGTATACAGCATCTTTTTGCAATGTTTGGTGCAACAGTTTTAGTTCCTGCTTTGACAGGAATGTCTCCAGCAATTGCATTAATTTCGAGTGGAATCGGAACTTTAGTTTTCATCTTAATTACACGAGGAAAAGTCCCTTCATATTTGGGATCTTCATTTGCTTTTATCAATCCAATTATCGCAATGAAAGCTTTAGAAACAAACCCAGAAAGTGGAATTGCGACAGGAAGTTTCTTGGTTGGTAGTTTTTTGGTAGGAGTTACTTATTCATTGGTCGCACTATTTATAGCAACGGCAGGAACAAAATGGTTAATGAGACTTTTACCCCCTATTGTTGTTGGTCCAGTAATTATGGTAATTGGTCTGGGATTAGCTTCTACAGCAATCAAAATGGTGACAAATAATCCTTCTGGTGAATATGATTTAACCTATGTTATAATTGGTTTTGTTACCTTAATTATCACGATAATTACAGCAATTTTCAGTAAAGGTTTTTTGAGTGTAATTCCAGTTTTGGTCGGAATTATTGGTGGATATCTTTTTGCAATTACGATGGGAGTTGTCGACCTAAATCCTGTTATAGAAGCTAAATGGTTTATGATTCCAGATTTTACCATTCCTTTTGTAGATTACACACCAACTTTGTCTTGGTATGTTATTTTCTTAATGATTCCGGTCGCAATTGTACCAATCGCAGAACATATCGGACATCAATTAGTTTTGAGTAAAGTCGTGAACAAAGACTTAATCGAAGATCCAGGTCTTGATAAATCGATGTTAGGAGATGGTATTGCAACAATGATTGCAGCTTGTTTAGGTGGACCTCCAAACACAACGTATGGCGAGAATATTGGTGTTTTAGCCATTACAAAAGCTTTTAGCATTTATGTATTTATTGGAGCAGCATGTTTTGCTATTTTATTTGGATTTTGTGGTAAAGTTTCAGCTTTATTAAGTACAATTCCAACACCAGTTATGGGCGGCGTTTCTATTTTATTATTCGGAATTATTGCTTCGAGCGGATTAAGAATGCTAATCGAGAATAAAGTTGATTTCAAGATTAAACGAAACCTTATTATTTCCTCTGTTATTCTTATCATTGGAATCGGTGGTGCAGCAATCCACATTGGAGATTTATTTTCTTTAGAAGGAATGGCTTTAGCTTCTATAATTGGAGTTGCTTTAAATTTGATTCTTCCTGGAAGAGAATTTGTCTCATTCAAAGAAATGTTTGATGAAGAAAATTAAATTATCATAAAATAAAAAGACGAAAATTTATAATTTCCGTCTTTTTTTATTAGATATTTTTTGTTCTTAAACTTCGTCAAAATCAATTGCTAAAGTAGCTGTTTTTGGACGAGAAATACACGCTAACGTCATTCCTTCTTCATAATCAGAATCTGTTAATACATAGTTGTCTCCGATATGCACTTCGCCTTCCGTTATCTTACACATACAAGACGAACAGACACCACCTTTACATGAATAAGGCGCATCAATACCAGCGTCTAACATTGTATCAATCAAATTTTTTCCTCTATCCCAAGTCACTTCAGAAGTTTCTCCATCAAGTGTTACAGTAACTTGAACCGTTTGAGGTCCTTCGTCATGTTTTGTAAAAATATCTTCTGTTTTCACTGAAGGATTAAACATTTCGAAATGAATATGTTTCTCGATAATTCCCGCTTCATTGATTTTCTTCGCTAAAGTCAAAATCATTTCTTCTGGTCCACAAACCATTGCTTCATCGACTTCATTGATATCAATAATTTGATTCAAAATTAAATCAAACTTCTTCTCATCAATTCGTCCGTTGTAAATAAAATTCTCTTGATCTTGACGCGTATAGAAATGATGAATAAAAACATTGTTTGGATATTTTTGTTTCAATTCTGTCAAACGCTCTTTGAACATGATTGAGTTTTCATCTCTATTTACATAAAAAATATGAAAATTTACCCATTCTTCAGTCTGCAAAGTAAACTCTAACATACTCATAATTGGCGTGATTCCACTACCCGCCGTAAAAGCTAATAACGTACGTTTTTCGTTTGGTTTTGTTGGAATTGTAAAACGTCCACTTGGTGTAGAAACTTCCAATTGATCACCAACTTTTAGTTCATTTGCTAAATAAGAAGAAATCTTTCCATTTGGTTGAGATTTAACCCCAATGCTCCATTTTTTATCATTAGGAGATTCACACAAAGAATAATCTCTTCGTTCTCCATTAATATTAAGAGTGATATATTGTCCAGGTAAAAAATTGTATTCTTCGTGTAATTCCTCAGGAACATCAAACGAAATTTGAACAGCATCAGCCGTTAATTTTACAATTTCTTTTACTGTTAATAAATTAAATTTCATAGTCGTATACTATTTATAATTCTTAAAACAACTCGTTATTTAAGATTGTTCTGCTAACTTTGTACAAAAGTAAGATTTTAGATTAAATAGAAAAAATATATGGAAATAGCATTGATCGCTCATGATGGAAAAAAAGCTGAAATGGTCAATTTTTTAATGAAACATAAAGAAGCTTTAAACAAAAATAATATCACATTTATTGCTACAGGGACTACAGGAAAGTATGCAGAGCAAACTGGACTAAAAGTAACGCGCTATCTATCTGGTCCTCTTGGTGGTGACGCGCAAATTGCCGCTCGAGTTGTAGAAGGAAAAACAGATATGGTTTTCTTTTTTAGAGATCCGATGGGAAAACATCCGCACGAACCAGATGTAAATATGTTACTGAGACTGTGCGATGTACACAATATCCCATTAGCTACAAACCCAGCGACAGCAGAAATGTTATTGGATCATTTGAAATAATTATTCTTAAGCTAATCTTAAGTTTATTTTGGTTGTTTTGGTGGATAATTTATTTAATATTGAATAGAAATTTTAACTGAATATAAATAACAATTCAAAACCAAATTACAATGAATTTAATTAAAAAAACAGCTATCGCGCTTAGCTTATTTGCATTTACTGGATCTACTGTAGCATTTGCTCAAACTAAAACTCCAACTAAAACTGCTAAAACAGAAATGGCAAAAACAAAGGCTACAACTGATAAAAAAGTAACAGAAACAAAAAAGGATGTAAAAGCAACTACAACTAAGAAAACTGATGCAACTGCTAAAACAGTCAATGACAAAAAAGTAGCTTCAGAAAAAAAAGTGGAGAAAACGACTACTCCAAAAAAAGAAACAAAAACGACTGTAGCTAAAACAACTACTGCAGGGACTTACAATGGACACAAAGTTTATGTAGGACCAAAAGGTGGAAAATACTATATCAACGATAACGGAAATAAAACGTATATCAAACAATAGTTTTTATCCTAATAAAAATAATAAAGGCTGTCTATTTGTTAGGACAGCCTTTTTTAAATTATATTTTTATAATATATATTTTCTGGATTTTGAGGATCGATTAAGATATCGACATCTTTTCCTTTTTTTAAAATCTCATTTGCATTAACATCTCCAAAATATTCAAACTCTGTATAGTAAATTTTCTCATTATTAGGATGTTTATAAAAGACTTCAACTATATAATCTGGCAAATGATTTTCTCCTAATAAACCTCTTTTTATTTCAATAATATGTGCTTTTACTTTTACTCCTTTATTTAATAATCTTGAATGATTTAGGTAATCAAATAAATTGACGAAACCTAAATACCCCATAAACAAACTACAGAACAGAAAAACTACTCCAAGTAGTTGATTAAAAAATACACCAAGATTTAGAAAAGAGCATATTAGAACAAATCCTAAACTTAGGATTAAACTTCCTATTGCGATTGACAATTTCATTATTCTTGTATTTGTTATCTGTTTTTCACAAACCGTACCAAAAACAAAAAATTGTCCTATAAAAATAATTTTATTGTAAATTTACTCAAATATCTTAATAAGCTGCTGTAAATCTGCTTTTTATATGATTTGCATTTTCTATTTCATCTGCAATCACCACTGCAACATCTTCCACAGACAAAATACTACGCCCTTCTGCATTGAAAACTGGTACATCATTGCCTAAACGATATGTTCCTTTTCGCTCTCCAGATGTTCCTTGATGCATTTCTGGCGCTGGAGAAAACATTGTCCAATCCAACTCATTATCTTGTTTCAAGATATTATAATAATCTCTCGCTGCCAAAGCGCCTTGTTTTATTTGTTCAGGAAAATCTGGTGTGTCTACAATTTGTAATTCTTTTTGATCATTCACATACAAACTTCCCGCTCCACCAATAACAATCAAACGCTTTACACCAGCTAATTTAGTTGCTTCTTCAATTGCTTTTGCACCTTTCAAATAATCCTCATAAATATTTGGATTTGCCCAACCTGCATTAAATGCACTTACAACTACATCAGCACCTTTCAAATCTGTCGCCAAAGCCTGTACATCGTTTACATCTAACGCCACTTTTGCTACATTTTTACTATCTAAAACCTTGTCAGTATTTCGTGCAAATGCTTTGATAGATTGATTTCTATTTACCAATTCTTCTACGATATGTGAGCCTACAAAACCTGTTGCTCCAATTACTGCTACTCTCATTTTATTTAATTTTATATTGTAATTAATTTTGTTACATTTAAAGATAAAAAATTTTACTGAAATTCATCAGAAAATTGTTTTAAAGTTTTATGATTTAACGATTTAATTAAATCTGATTCAGCATTATCAAATAATCTTTCAAGATTGTCATTCATTTGTTTACCAACTGGACATTCTGGATTGGTATGATTCATTCGTCCAAAAACATTTTCTTGATTGACAATTTTATACACATCACCTAACAAAATATCAGCAGAATTTTTAACTAAATAAATTCCTCCTTCTTTACCTTTTTTCGAATCGATAAAACCTGCTTCTTTCAAGAATTTTATTTCACGACGAACCACAACAGGGTTCACATTAATACTTCCAGCAATAAAATCAGAAGTAATTAATTGTCCTTTAAATTTTTCAGTCAAAACTAAAATATGAATCGCCGTTGCAAATCTTAAATTATTCATTTCTTTAAATCGATGGGACAAATTTAGTACAAAATTTTCAATTGTAACAAATATTGATACAATTTTATTGATTAATTTCTCTTAAATTTGTTGCACATTCCTATACATATGGAAAATTATAAAAAACATTTATCAAATATTATTGATCTCACAGAAGAACAATGGGTAGAAATTGAAAAATTTTTGGTAGTAAAACACATCAAAAAGAATGAATTTATTTTAGAACCTGGTGAATATTCCGAAGATTATTTTTTTGTTGAATCTGGTGTTATTCGTTCTTATACAATAGATGAAAACGGAAAAGAACATGTTTTACAATTCGGAACAGAAAATTGGATTGTAAGTGATAGAAATAGTGCTTTTTGTAAGCAACAATCAAAGTTTTATATTCAAGCAATAGAAGATTCTACCGTTATTTTATTGAATGAAAAATTAAATAATCTAATCACTCGATTAAATCCAAATTATTTAGCTGCTCAAAATAAATTAATTCAAAATCATGTGCGCAGTTTACAAGATCGTATTAATTTATTACTTGGTGCATCTGCAAAGACTCGTTATTTAGAATTTATGCGTCTTTATCCCAACCAACTTTCTCGCATACCACAATGGATGATCGCCTCATATTTAGGCATCACACCCGAAAGTTTAAGTAGAGTTCGTAAAGAAATAGCACATGGATAGTTATAGTTTTGAAATTTTTGTACCAGAAAAACCTAAAAAAAATAATAAACAAATTGCGAAAGTAATCTTATCATTTCTCGCCGTTACTGTAATTAGTTTTGTGTTTTTGGAGCTGAAAGTTTTTAAAAATCAAACGTATTATTACATTTTTATTGGGCTTTTAGCTACTGCTGTTGCTTATTGGAATGGTTATTTTAAAAGACCTACTACAGAATTGAAAGGTAATTTTGATGGAAAATTGACATTTACAAAAGATACAATTTCTGTAAAGGATCAAACTTTTTCAATCAACGATTTATTTTCTATTGTCATTGATAATGAAGATTACAAAGGAAAAGCTGTAAAAGAATTTGGTGAGTTCGAAAACCCAGAAGGTTCGCACGGAATTAGTAATTTAATTACATTAAAAACAAAAGATAATCAATTTGTTGAAGCTTATTTTTTACAAAAATCATTAAATGAATTTTCTAAAATCGAATCATTTTTAATTCAATATTACAAAAACAATTTACTTTCTGAAGATGATTTAATTTCGATCATGCATTTAGAATATGATATTGATAAGAACGAGTTGAGAAAAAAATTAAGATAATTTAATTTTTCACTAACATATAAAAGTTAAGCTAGTCTCATTATTTAATGTAATTTTGTACCACTTAAAAACAATAATTTATGCAACCAACAGCAGAATGGTTAAAAACTTGGGAATCTAAAAGAGAATTCACTTTAGCTCCTAATGATTTAGAAAAATATTTTACAGATAAAGAAATTGGAGGTGTAGAAATCGACCAAATCGAAATGGGAGAAGTTTCTTTACCATCAGGTAAAATCTTTGTAAATGATCCTTTGGGTGAATATTTATCAATGGACAAAGATCCTTATTTCCTTGAAACGCCAAAAGGTAATTTTCCTGTAACTGCAAGCATCGTAAAATTTGAAGACGATGGTGATGTTGAGAATTTGATTGGTTGTATCAAAGTTGCTTTTACAAACGAAAAACCTGTTCGTTATGAAGAAGCAATGAAAGGAATTGAGTTGATTGACGAATTACAAGAAGGAGAATATTTTGGTTTTTCTATTGAAAGTGGTTTAGCAACAATTGTTGATGCAGAAGCAAAAGATTCTTTTGTAAAGTTTATTGATGAATTCGAAAGTAAAGGTGATGTAAATTTATATGATGATTATTTCAATGCATTATTTGTAGAAAACGCTAAAAATAATCCGAAATATCAATCAGAAGAAGGAGATTGGATCAATTGGACAATTCCAAATACAGAATTCAAATCGCCAATTTTTCAAGCTGGTTTTGGTGAAGGAATTTATCCCGCTTACTTTGGATACAATGAAAAAGGAGAAATTGTTGCATTTTATATTCAATTCATCGATGCTGAATTAGAAGATTCAGAAGATGATGATGAGTGGTTGTAATTAATTTTTTAGATCAAATAAAATTTAAAATCCTTCAAGAAATTGAGGGATTTTTTTGTTTAAAAATATGTATTTTAACATATTGTATATCATATTAAACAGAATGAGAAAACTTCTTATTAGCATATTTATTATAGAAACAATAAGCTGTTCTAAGAAAATTGATTATCAAAATACAATTTCAGCAATAGAATCCAATCAAGATTTATTTGATGATAATTACAGTTTAAGAGGGAAAACTAATATTTTTTATAATGATTCTATCCACTACTTTTATTTGGAATACGATACAATAGAATACCCGTTGTGCATTTTGAT
>NZ_DINY01000053.1:0-19852 GCF_002426075.1 Empedobacter sp. UBA5528
TCTAACATCTAACATCTAACATTTATAACTCCGCCAAAAATTTCAGCGTATCAATATTATCGGCGTAATCAGTTAATTTAGGAAATTGAGTTTGCCCAAATTCAACATAATTCGGATTATCTTTCATGTCATTTCCAACCACACATTGTATTTGATCTTCATTTTCGATCAAATAATTTTTAACATCATTTATATCTTTATAAACTTCAAAATTTACAACTGCAATTGGAGAATGTAAAGCTGTATCTTTTTTCATTAGAACAAAATTATTGTCTAAAAACTCATCTTTTCCTAATAAAAATATTGCACGATTATAATCGTAATTATTTGCGTATTTAGGATGATTAATCACATCGCCCCATGAAAAAATAGCTTCGAATATTTTTGGTAATTGGGCTTTATCTTTTACATAAAGTTTCGTTACATTTCGGCAACCTAATCCAAAATAAATAAATAAGTCGTTACCCAATTTTTTCAACTCTTCATCAGTTTCCGAACCATTTAATACAGCAACCGAAGTTCTATTTTTACGAATAATGTTAGGAACTTTACCAAAATATTGCTCAAAATAGCGTGCTGTGTTATTGCTTCCAGTTGCAATAACTGCATCATAATTTTCTAATTGTTCAACAGTTTGAATAATCAATTTGAAATTTTCATCAATCGAATACAAATATTTTATCGCTAATTTGATTAATTTATCATCTTTAGACGAAGTTTTAATCAAGGCATTATTTCCAGAAATAACAACAGAAAGCAAATCATGAAAACCAACCAAAGGTAAATTTCCTGCCATGATAATTCCAACATTTTTTGATGTTTCAGCAAATGGATAATCTTTCGTCCAAGCCAATAAATTTTCTTCCGTTAAAGCTTCTGCCCAACTTTTCAAGGCTAACGTAATATTATCTTTTGTAAACCAATTGTTGTAGGCTTCTGCATCGCTCACCGCATATTCAGCTTCTTCTTTCCAATTTACGAATTTTTCTGTCAGTTCCGCGTCTTTAATTGAATCATTATTTATAATAAAATTAAAAAACTGCCCCAATTCGTTAAATGCTGAAATCCTTTGTTCAAATGTCATTTTTTCTGAAAATTAAATGTAATTTTGTAGTTGCAAATGTAGGAAATAAAAAAACAGATACAATGGCTATAATTATTACAGATGAATGTATAAATTGTGGAGCTTGTGAGCCAGAATGTCCAAATAACGCGATTTATGAAGCTGCGGTAGATTGGAAATATTCTGATGGAACTTCTCTTAGCGGGACAATTGTAAACGTAGACGGCGCAACTTTTGACGCTGATGCGGTGCAAGATCCTGTGAGTGATGAGGTTTATTACATTGTTCCCGATAAATGTACTGAATGTAAAGGTTTCCACGAAGAACCACAATGTGCGGCAGTTTGTCCGGTGGATTGTTGTGTGCCTGATGATAACCACGTAGAAAGCGAGGAGCGCCTTTTGAGTAAAAAAGCGTTTATGCACTTAGAGTAAAATCGTCACAACTTTACATATAAAAACCTCTCAGAATTTGAGAGGTTTTTTTTGTTATTTATTTTTGAGTAAAATCCAGCCTTGTAATTTGTTTTTTGTTTCAGAATTTAGTTCATTCCATTCTAAATAATACCAATAAGTATCTGTTGGTAAGTTCATTCCGTTGGCTTGTTTTCCTTTCCAAATAAAATTATTTTCTCCATTGTCTTTGAATACAGTTTTTCCGAAACGATCAACGATTAAAACAGAAGATTTTTCTTTTAATTTAAGGAATGAAAAATCAATTTCGTCATTTTTTCCATCATTGTTTGGCGAGATGAAATTATAAAAATTGGGGATTTCAAATAATATCTCTTTAATACAACCTTCAGCAGTTTGTATTTCGATTTTATGTAAGCCTTTAGAAACATCAGTAAATGTGTTGGATGTCGTCCATTGTCCATTATCTATTCGGTATTTAATAGGTTGATTAGCATTAGTAACATTTACTGTAACTTCATTTTTTGTAATTTTTAATGATAGTTTAACTTTTTCACACGGATCAGGAGGTAGTAAAGTAGTAAATGAAATATTAGAACAAGATATTGCAGGACCAATATTATTAATTGCTATTACTCTTACATAATAAGTCATATTATAAGATAATGAAGTAGAAATAGTATATGTATCAACGTTACCTAAATTTATTTCCAAAATATCATTTCCATTTTGGGATGTTCCAATGATTAATTGATAGGAAGTGGCATTTGCGATTTTATTCCATTTAATTGTCGGATTTAATGAAACATTTGATTCTCCATTTGCAGGTAATGTTGCTGTTGTACAATTTGGAATGGTAGGTACATCCATTGTTTTAAATCTAAAAACAGGACAAGTTTCACGTTTCATTCCTATTAATGTATTTTCTGGGTGTATTTTTACATTATACCAAGTGTTGGGTGTTAAATCGTTTGCTATTTGAGAAAATGTAATAGTATTATTGCTTGGTGTGGAATTATCTAAAACATCAGTTTGAATTGTTGGATCACTCTGATTATCTTCTTGAATTATTAAATTATATTGATTAGCATTATTTATTTTTTCCCATTTAAGACTAGGTTTCAAAATAACATTTTCTTCATTATCATATGGAGATATAATATTTGGACAATCAGGAAAAAGTGTATTGATATCAAAAGTTAATTCATAAGCACCCATATCTACAGATAATCCATAATATCTATTTCTTTTGTCAATATCATGAAAAAGAGAAGTAGCACCTCCTGCGATTTGTTGAAATAAACGTTCACTTCCTGTATTGAAAGCTGGACTAGAAATTTGTAGAGTAAAATCAGAATTGTCATTTACAAATTTAGGATTTCCTCTAATGTTATTTGCGGTAGAGTAATCCTCTACAATATTATTTTGGATATCATTTGTAGCTGAATTATCATTTAATATTTCAGAAGAAATGTCTTTATTTAAGTTGCCTGTTCTCCCATTTATATAGAAAATACTATTATAGATGATATTTTTAGAATTTTGAGCATATACGATAGCAGAGTTAGAATTATTTACAATAGTTGCATTAGTAATCAGAAGATTTTTTTTGTTAAATATAGCACCAGCATAATTAGACGCTCTGTTATTATAGAATAAAGAGCTAATAATTTTAAAATCTGAATTACTTTCATTATAAATAGCTCCACCAATTATTGCTTTATTTCCAATGAAATGAATTCTATTTAGATAGTTTTTAGAGTTTGGTGTGCTATAAATAGCTCCACCATTTTTTCTACTTTCATTTTCTTTGAAATAAATAGCAGTTAAAGTTAGATTACTATTATTATTATAGATAGCTCCACCATTTTCTAAACTTATATTATTTTCAAAATTATAAACATCAGTACTCGAAGTATTATTACCAACAATTTGTTCAATTTTTACATTATCAAGATTTTTCAAATATAAAGCAGCACCATTTGAAGATGAAGAATTATTTTTAAAAGTGGTATTTTCTAAAGTTACTTTATTTACATTTTCTATATAAAAAGCACTACCATTATTTGTAGAATTGTTTATAGCCCTGTTGTCATTAAATTGGACAAAATCGGTTTTTATTTCATTTATATTATTTATATAAACTGAGCTTGTATTAGATAAATTGTTTTCTGCAAAAATAATATTTTCTAAATTCAATGTTAGATTAGGAGAATTAATAAAAGAAGCAGAAGAACCTTTTTCTGTTAATGATGTAGAATTAGCATTTTTAGAAGTGAAATTTTTTAATGTTACTTCTAAATTATTTTCAAACTTAAACAGCTTTGTTGCATTTTGACCATTAATAACCGATGTTGTTTCATTACCAGTTCTTTCTAACCAACCACCTGTTTCTGGATCAATTTCATATATATAACCACCTGTTATTTCAACTTTAAAAAAACCGCGAAAATCAATAACATTCCTAGCAGAGAAATTACCTTGATATAATTTTATTGAAATGTTTGTATTTCTATTAGTTATTGAATTTATGTTATTAGTTAAATTTTCATATGAGATAGCATTATTCCAATTAGCTCCAGAGCCATTTCCAGTAGAAGTTTCTTTTACGTGAATTTGACTATATAATAAAATAGGAATTGTAAAGGTTAGTAATAAGGTTAAAATAAATTTATATAGATTGTTCATTAAATTTTAATTCATATTAGTGTGAATTAAAAATAGGTAATTCTTTTATTTAAAACTAAAAAAAACTCAAGTTATTTACTTGAGGTTTTTTTAATTTTGGGCAATCCCTTCGGGCGGGCTTTTCGTTGCAATCTTTTTCTCAAACTTCGACTTCGTTTAGTTATCAAAAAAGGATTTCCACTTCAATCCCTATTGCATTTTATTAATTTCTAAACTCGAGCTTCGAAATTCGTTTTTTTAAGAATATCTTTTCTTTCTAATCCAAAAACCAATTCCAGCAAACAAACCAATAATTGCAGTTGGAACAAGTAAATTCATCATTTGCCACGTAGATTTTTCTTGTAAAACAGTTGTTTCACTTAACAACGGAATTTCTAATTTACGATTGCGTAAAGCCAAGAAATCAGTATCACCTAATAAATAATCCATTGCATTCATTATAAATGTTTGGTTGGCGTATGTTTTCGGTTTTCCATCTGGATTATCTGGACGAACCGAAAATTTATTTTCTCCTAATTGCATTGGAATTCCTCTCCATAAAGCATTTTTTAAAACATCTCCGTCCGAAATGACAATCATTTTACCATCGGTAGTTTTTGGCTTGAAATTCGGAAATTCTTTACGTTCGTAACGCGAAGCATAAGCCGAATTGAAATTACCTTCTAACAAAACTGCCATCGGAATTTTACCCATTTTATATTCTTCAGGATTCTCGATTTCGACTTCATTTAATTGAATATAATTTAAAGCAGGTTTCAAACTTGATTGTTCAGAAGAACTTAATAAAACAGTTTGTTTGATATTTGGATTTTTCAGTAATTCGATCGGATTCGCAAATTGAAATAAAACAGGATCTATGGAACTTGTAATTGGGTTTTCTTCTCCTTTAATTCCTAACTCAAAATAAGGCCAATTGTAATAATTGTAACTTGTATTTCCTGCTGTTTCGCCATCTGCCAAAACAATTTGTGCACCATTCATATCTTTTATAACAGCCGGATGAATACGAACACCATAATTGAATAAGAAATCATTTAACTTTAAATCTCTTGGAAAAGCAACGATTTTTCCACTTCGGAAAATAGAGTCCATTTCAGCATCCACAGTTTCAACAGCCATCATCATTTTTCCTCCATTCATGATATATTGATCCAAAACCAATTTATCCATATCAGAAAAAGGTAATGTAGGTTTTGCTACAATCAAGGCATCAAAACGTTTCAAACTATCGAAATCAGAAGGCTGTAAAGAAAACGATTTGTTTGCAATTGGATTTAGATAAATCTCCACATCATATTTTTCTGACAAAGCAGAGCCTAACCCTTGAATATTTGCTTCAGGTAATTCGTCATGATGAACAATGAAACCAATACGCTTGCGCTCAAAATTGGTTGCTTTCTGAATTTTTTCGGCAAATAAATATTCTAATTTTTCAGTAGATGCTAATGCTAATTTTTCAAATGGAGTAGAAGGGTCATTCACTAAAACCTCCATATAAGTCGATTTGTCACCGTAAGTTAATTTTGCATACGGATAAACATTCAAAATTCCTTTGTCTGTTTTAATTGGAACTGGAGCTAATTTATTTTGCTCTAATTCGGCTTGTCCTAAATCTACAGGATCAACAAAAGAATAAGAAATATTACTATTTTTTTCGCGAAGTTCGTCTAATAAAAATTGAATTTCGTTCTTCAAAATTCTGTAATCACCTGTTAAATCTCCACCCAAAAGAATTTCAATTTTAAGCGGTTGTTTTACATTTTCTACTAACTTTTCGGTTGTAGAAGTTAACGTAAAACGTTTGTCTTTTGTCATGTCAATTCGCGTATAAAAAAATTGAGCAATGATAAAAAGCGCGATAAATGCGATGAAAGTAATTAGATGTTTTTTGTTTAATTTTTTCATGGCACTATTTTTTATTTTCAAGATTAACAATTGAAATTTGATTCAAGATTCCAATCAAAATCAAAAAGTAAAGTAAATCTCGTGTGTCAATAATTCCTTTCAAAAACTGGTTGTAATGTGTAAAACTTCCAATTTTTTGAACATAGAAATCCATCGAACCAAGTAAATTATATGACGCTAAACTTTCGAATCCATAAAAAATAATGAAGCAAAAGAAAACCGCCAAAACATAAGCCATTACTTGATTTTTGGTAATAGATGAAGTAAATAAACCAATTGCGGCGAATAAACTTCCTAGAAAGAAAAGTCCTAAATAACCAGAAAAAATTGTTCCGTAATCTAATTCTTGTTCGGGCATCAAAAATTCTTGCAACGTAATAGTGAACAAGAAAGTTGAAAGTAAACAAAAAACAACAACTGAAACGACTGCTAAATATTTGCCCCAAATAATTTGGTTATTTTTTATAGGTAGTGTGAATAACCACAATAGTGTTCCGTTTGCTTGCTCTTCTGCGATTAATTTCATCGTTAAAGCTGGAATCATGAATAGAAAAATCCAAGGTCCAACAAAGAAAAAACTACTTAAAGAAGCATTTCCAGTATTGAAAACATTGAATTCGTTATCAAAAAACCAAAGGAACAAAACCGAAACGATAACAAATGTTGCGGTTGCTAAATAAGCGTTGAAGCCTAAATAAAAATTGGAAAACTCTTTTTTGAAGATTGTCCACATGTTATTTTTTATTATTACGATTAATTAAACGCACAATAAGCATAAGTAGTATACCACAACCAAAGAAACTGACAATCGACCAATACCAATTTTGACCAAAATCTGTTTTTTGAATCACAGCAAACACGATAACAAATAATAAAATAGTCGCCAATTCGTTCATCATTCGCAATTGAACAGAAGTGTATTTGAAAACTTTATTTTGGATTTGTTTCAACGTTCGCCAGCACCAAAAATGATAAATTAATAAAACACTTATCATTCCTAATTTACTTTTCATCCACGGCATTTGTAATAAACCTTGATTTTTGTAAAGCATATTCAATCCCATTGTAATCAAAATAACCAAAGCAGGAGCGGTAATTACATTCCATAATTTTTTCTCCATGTAGGTATATTGATCCTGCAAAATTGATTTTTTTGGTTCTTCCATTTGTTGCGTTTCTGTATGATAAATCATCAAACGAACAATGTAAAATAAACCAGCAAAGTAACTTACCACGAAGATAACGTGTATTGCTTTGTATATTAAATAATTATAAGTCATATAGTTATTGTAAACTCTCTAATACTAAATTTTCTCAGCGTTAATTTTCAAATTCAATTGTAATTGTATCGTTTTTCTTTAATCCCATTAACTGATTTGCACCTCCTGATATTGTTGGATTACTCTTGTATAAAGTAACTTCTAAAAATCCTGCCGAATTAAACAAACACAATGTTCGTCCAAAAGCTTGCACTTCTTTGTTAAAATCTTGTACAACTTCGTTGTAATGCTCATAAATAACAGTAATATCGGTCATCGAGAAATCTTTCTGACGAAGCAAAATTTTATATTTTCTGTCTTGTGCAATTTCATCGAAAAAATCTTTCGAAATATTACTCACAACATTTCCAAAATGATCAATATAAATCACATTTCCTATGATATATTTATCATCACGATAAATTGGTTTCAACTCATTCAATTGCTTCATTTCGGTACGTTTGTTCCCTAAAAGAGCAGGAACTCCGCCGCGCGCCAAGTGACATGCAACTGGTACAAAACAATTTTTCATTGGAAATAAACTGTCTATTCCTTCTGGATAAGCAGTGATTTCGTAAATTTCTTCTGGTTGATTTTTTTGGCAAATCAAGGATAAAATTCCATTATCTGCACAAATAAAATAATGATGATTGATTAATGCACAAATCGGCTTCTGATAAGGCGTACTTAAGGCATTAATTCCAATAATATGTATAGTTCCGTCGGGAAATTCTTCGTAAGAATTACGAATGATATAGGCAGCTTCAGATAAATCATAGGGATTAACATGATGCGAAATATCTACAATTGTAACATCGGCCAATTCTTTTAGAATTGCGCCTTTAACGCTAGAAACAAAGTAATCTTTGACTCCAAAATCCGATGTTAATGTAATAATTGCCACTATTCTCTAATAATTAGCAAATATATTGTTTATTATTCTTTATTTTTGTGTAAGTGAACCAAAAAAACAATCTCATTTGACAGAAATTAATATTGAATTAGCCGAAATTAATGCTCAAGATTTTTATGGTGCTAATAATGAACATCTAAAAAGAATCAAAGAATATTATCCAAAATTAAAGATTGTTGCTCGCGGAAGAGAGTTAACAGTATTTGGAAATGAAGATGTTCTGAAAGTATTTGACCAAAAAATGCAACGAGTAATTCAGCATATTCACAAATACAATCGACTATCTGATCGCGAACTCGAAATCATTATGACCGAAGATAATAATGAAATGCTTCAAATAAAAAAAGAAGACGAAATTATTGTACACGGTGTAAATGGTAAAATCATCAAACCTCAAACGCCTAATCAACAAAAGCTGGTACAAACTGTTTACAACAAAGATATGGTCTTTGCAATTGGACCTGCTGGTACGGGAAAAACCTATACGGCTGTTGCATTGGCGGTACAAGCGTTGAAGAACAAAGAAGTTCGCCGAATTATTATGACGCGTCCTGCTGTAGAAGCTGGAGAAAATTTAGGTTTTTTACCAGGTGATATGAAAGATAAATTAGATCCATATTTACAACCTTTGTACGATGCGTTGAAAGATATGATTCCGTTCGAGAAGCTTTCGTCTTATACAGAAAAAGGAGTGATAGAAGTTGCGCCTTTAGCATTTATGCGTGGTCGAACGTTGGACGGAGCTTTTGTAATTCTTGATGAAGCACAAAATACAACGTATGCCCAGATGAAAATGTTTTTGACGCGTATGGGAAAAAATTCTAAATTTATTATCACAGGAGATCCTGGTCAGGTCGATTTACCACCAAAACAAAAATCTGGTTTACGTGAAGCGATTAATATATTGAAAGATGTAAAAGATATCGGATTTATTTATTTGGATGATAAAGATGTTGTTCGACACAAGATTGTTCGCGAAGTCTTGAAAGCTTACAAAGTGAGTGAAGATAAAGAGCGAGAGAAAATAGATATAAAAAAGTAAATCAAAAAGCCAATTGTTTCTAAGAGCAATTGGCTTTTCGATTTAATATTTATGGCAGAATATTAAATTTATTCTTTTAGTGGATTAGTTTTTAAAGTAAAACCTAAAATGTTAAACGCTAATCCTATTGGCAAAATCATTCCTGCAATTAAGCTCATTCTATTAGAATCAGAAAATTCTAAGATTAATAAAATTGAAGTTAATATTAAAACTAATCCCGTTATATATAATATGTTTTTCATTTTATTATAAATTGTAATTCAATCAAATATAATGATTTATTTCTAATTTTTGTAAAAAATATTCAATTCTAAAATCAAGTAAATGTGATTCTGACAAAAGGGGAAATCTGAAATAAACTTATAACTAACAACTCAACACTTAAAACTTTTTCACATCAACCAACCTTTTTGTAATTTGTTGCATCTAACTTACAAATCAAACAATATGAAAAAGTTATTTTCTTTTTTCTTTGTTTTTGTTGGAATGTTTTTTTCTACAAAAATAAATGCGCAAGATATTCGAATCGGATTTCCGCGTATCGAAATTGGTGAACGCCCAGACGAAAATTCTGTGAGTTTGCAATCGATGGATGTGCAAGTTGAGATTTTTGGAAATTTGGCCAAAACGACAACAACTTTAGTTTTTACAAATTCATCAAGTCGAAATCTTGAAGGGAATTTAGTTTTCCCTTTGCCCGAAAACACGACTGTTAGTGGATATGCAATTGATATTAATGGAAAATTGCGAAATGCAGTTCCTGTTACAAAAGTGCGTGCGGTTGAGGTTTTCGAAAGTATTCAGAAGCAAAATATCGACCCTGGAATCATCGAAAAAGTAGAAGGAAATAATTTTCGAACTCGTATTTCTCCGATTCCAGCAAAAGGTTCACGTACGATTCAGTTATCGTATTACCAAGAATTAAAATTGGATAAATCGTCGTATCAATATCATTTGCCGTTAGATTCTTCGAAAAAAATTGCGAAGTTTAATTTGACAACAAAAGTGTACAATGCTGCTGGAAAACCACAATTGATTGAAACGCCAGATGGTTCGTTCAATTTTTCGGAAAATAGTAATATATATGAAGCAAATTTGTCGAAAACAGATTTTACACCTAAAAAATCATTGATTATTAATCTTCCGAAATCGCCGAATAATGTAGAATCTTTTGTTCAGAAAAATGTAGATGGTTCGGTTTATTTTTATGCGAATTTATTGGTTGATGCAAAATCTCAACCAAAAGTTTGGTCAAAAAATATTGGAATTATCTGGGATAATTCGTTGAGTGGTTTGAAACGAAATCATCAAAAAGAGTTAGAATTTTTAGATAAAATTATTTCTCAACAAAAAAATCTAAATATTGAAGTTTCGTTATTGAATTTTTCTTTGGAAAAATCGAGATTTTTTCAAATTAAAAATGGTGATTGGTCAGAATTGAAAAAATATTTGGAAAATGTGACATATGATGGAGGAACAAATTATGCGAAAATTCTTCCAGCAAGTCTGAAAGCAGACGAATATTTATTGTTTTCGGATGGAATTTCGTCTTTTGGCTCGAATATTTTTAATATAGATAAACCTTTTTATACAATTGCATCTTCGCCGACTTCTAATTATGGCGTTTTGAAAATGATTGCGCAAAAAGTTGGAGGAAAATTTATCAATCTAAATGAAAATTCTGTAGAAAATGCGTTCAAACAAATCAACGAAAGTTCGGTTCAATTCTTAGGAATTATCAATAATACAGCGGGAGAAGTTTACCCAATTTCGACAAATGATGTGAACAATGGAATTTCGATTTCGGGAATTTCTCAATATCCAAATGCAAAATTAATGATGATGTTTGGACGAAACGGAAAAGTGGAATTCAATAAAGAATTGGATTTGAGTAAAGCAACTCAAAATCTTGAAATTAGTAAAATTTGGGCGCAAAGTAAAGTGAATTATTTAGAACTGAATCTAGAACAATATAAAACAGAAATTGAAGAAATTGGAAAACAATTTTCGATTGTAACGTCGAACACAAGTTTGATTGTTTTGGAAAATGTTTCGGATTATGTAAAGTATAAAATCAATCCACCAGCGGAATTGCAAAGTGAATTTAATAAATTATCGAAACAAGGTTTTGAACAAAATGAAACTCGAAAAGCTGATTTGTTGAAAAATGCAATTGCGAAAGCAAAGGAATTGAAAGAATGGTGGAAGAAAGATTTTAAATATATAAAACCAAAATATCCAAAACCTGTTGGGGATTCTACAACTTATTTAGAAGAGACTGTACAAGTGAATATGGTAATGCCAGAGCCTAGAACAACAGCTGTAATGGAGATGGAATCTAGTGCAGAACAAGCTATGGTAGTTACAGCAAATGGAGTGAGAAGAGAATCGAGAAGTTTAGGTTATGCTTCGGCTAATTTTGTTGCAGATAAAAAAATGAAGGATGAAACATCTGCTTCGGTTCCGGAAATTAAAATAGTCAATGTAAAATCGGATAAAGAATACATGAAGTTGATAGAAGCGTCTAAAAATCCATATCAAACTTATTTAGATTTGAGAAAAGATTATGCCGAAACGCCTGCTTATTATTTTGATGTGGCAACATTTTTCTTTCAGAAAAAAGAAAAAGAAACTGGTCTTAAAATTTTAAGCTCGATTGCAGATCTAGGTTTAGAAGATGCAGAATTGTATAAAATGTTAGCATACAAATTGAAAGAAATTGAAGAATATCAAACCGAATTATTTATCACAAAAAAAGTCTTGGATTGGCGACCTTTTGATGCACAAAGTTATCGTGATTATGCCTTGGCGTTACAAGACAATGAGCAATATCAATCGGCTTTAGAATATCTGTATAAAGTATTAACGAATGATTATTCAGTAGAAATTGCCAATCGTGATCGAGATATTACGGAGATTATTGTTCCTGAAGTTAATAATTTGATTTCGCTTCATCGAAAAGAATTGAATTTATCGAAAATTAATAAAGATATCATTGTTGATATTCCGGTTGATATTCGTGTGGTGATGAATTGGAATAAAGATATGACCGATATTGATTTGTGGGTGACGGATCCAAATGGCGAGAAATGTTTTTACGGACATCGTACAACTGCGATTGGTGGACGAATGAGTGAGGATGTGACGCAAGGTTTCGGACCAGAACAATTTATGTTAAAAAAAGCGATCAAAGGAAAATATAAAATAGAAACGAATTTTTTCGGAGAAAGACAAATGAGTATTTCAGGGCCAACAACTATTTCGGCAGAGATTTACTTGATGTATAGCTCAGGAAAACAAGTGAAGAAAATGATTACTTTCCAGAATAACAAGCCAAATTCTGGCGGCGAAGGAATTTTGGTTGGTGAATTTGAATTTTAGTAAATGGAAAAGGAATCTTGAAAGAGATTCCTTTTTTTTGCATAACGCATAATTCATCATTCATCATTAATAATTAAACTCACATCCACTGATTTCGATCCAAACTTCTATACTGAATAGCTTCACTAATATGTTTTGAAAGAATAGTTTCAGAATTATCTAAATCTGCAATTGTTCGTCCAACCCTAATAATTCGATCATACGCACGAGCAGAAAGATTTAATTTTTCCATAACAACTTTGATTAAATGCTTCGAATGATCATCTAAATCACAAAAAGTATCCAACTCTTTTGGTCCCATTTGCGAGTTGTAATGGACTTTTGTATTTTCAAATCGTTTGGTCTGGATATTTCTTGCATTAATGACACGNNACACGTTCACGAATCACAGCACTTTTTTCGCCACGACGTTCTTGCGACAAATCATCAAACGGAACAGGATTCACTTCGATATGTAAATCAATTCGGTCCAAAAGTGGTCCAGAAATTTTATTCATATAACGTTGCATTTCCGCTAAAGAGGAAGTGTTGTTTGGATCATCCATAAAATAACCGCTCGGACTTGGATTCATAGAAGCTACTAACATAAAACTCGCAGGATAATTCACAGTGAATTTTGCCCTCGAAATTGTGACTTCTCGATCTTCCAAAGGTTGACGCATAACTTCTAAAACAGTTCGCTTAAATTCGGGTAATTCATCCAAAAACAAAACACCATTATGCGCCAAAGAAATTTCTCCAGGTTGTGGATAAGAACCACCGCCGACTAAGGCGACATCCGATATAGAATGATGTGGACTAGAAAAAGGACGACTTACAATTAATGATTTGTTAGATAATTTTCCAGCAACGCTATGAATTTTTGTTGTTTCGAGCGCTTCTTGTACGGTCATTTTCGGAAGAATTGAAGCAATTCGTTTGGCTAACATTGTTTTTCCACTTCCTGGAGGACCGATCAAAATAATGTTATGTCCTCCTGCAGCAGCGATTTCCATCGCACGTTTTACATTTTCTTGACCTTTTACATCAGCAAAATCGAAAGGATAATTATTCATTTCACTAAAAAAATAATCATCTAAATTAACTTGATGAGGTTGTAAAATGATTTCTTCGTTAAAATAATCAACAACTTCTCTGATGTTATTAACCGCAAAAACATCGATTCCTTCTACAACAGCTGCTTCGTCTGCATTTTGTTTGGGTAAAATAATTCCTTCGAAACCTTCTTCTTTTGCTTGTATTGCAATCGGCAATGCACCTTTTATAGGTCGAAGTGAACCATCTAGCGATAATTCGCCCATCATTATAAATTTATGGAGTTGTTCAGAATTTACTTGCTCCGAAGCTGCTAAAATTCCAATTGCGATTGGTAAATCATAGGCAGAACCTTCTTTTTGTAAATCTGCTGGCGCCATATTAATCGTGATTTTTTTACCAGGTAATTTCAAATTAGAATTTTTTAGTGCAGCATTTATCCTAAAATTACTTTCTTTTATTGCGCTATCGGGCAAACCAACCAAATGATACCCGACACCTTGATCAATATTAACTTCCACAATAATTGTTTTTGCGGAAACTCCGAAAATAGCACTTGCAAAAATTTTCACTAACATAAAATATTTTTTTATAAATTTACTTCCTTTTTCTATTGAATAAAATAGCTGAGAGGATTTAAGTATTTAATAATTAATTAAATAATACACTTTGGTGTAAATTCTATATGAAAAAAGAAAAATATTCTTTTGAATTTGAACGATTCGAGAGTAAATCTGAGCTTGCAGCAGAACAAAAAAAAGTAGTAGAAGAGGCTTATGATATTTCGTTGAATGCATATGCGCCTTATTCTAATTTCAATGTTGGTGCATCTGTTCAATTAGAAAATGGAGAAATTTTTTCGAGTTCAAATCAAGAAAATGCTTCGTATCCAGTCGGAACTTGTGCCGAAAGAGGTTTATTGGCTTATGTAAATGCAAACTTCCCAAATATTAAGATTGAAAAATTGGCTGTTTCTACGCCAAATGTCAATTATCCATTGCCTCCATGCGGGATGTGTCGACAATATATTTTAGAGATCGAAAAGAAACAATCGCAACCAATCGAAATTATTTTATCTGGAAAAGAAGGTGATGTTTTGGTGATAAATTCTGCTAAAGATTTGCTTCCATTACATTTTACTGACGAATTTTTAGGGTAGCAATTTTGTACACTAAATAGATTAGTTTAAATTTGTTCCAACGGAATTGTGCAATTATGGAAAAATTAACGCAAGAAACGTACCTACAATGGTATCGTGATATGACTTTTTGGCGTCGCTTCGAAGATAAGTGTCGTTCATTATATTTAAAGCAAAAAATTAGAGGTTTCTTACATTTATACAATGGTCAAGAAGCTTTACCAGCCGGTTTTATTCATGCAATGAAACCTGGTGTAGATCATGTGATTACTGCTTATCGTTGTCACGTTTGGCCTATGGCTTTGGGTGTAGACCCAAAACGTATTTTGGCTGAATTATGTGGTAAAGAAACAGGAACTTCTCATGGTTTAGGAGGATCTATGCACGTTTTCAGTAAAGAGCATAATTTTTATGGTGGACACGGAATCGTTGGTGGGCAAATTCCATTAGGAGCAGGAATCGCTTTTGGTGATAAATTCTTTAATCGCGATGGTGTTACAATCTGTTTAATGGGAGATGGCGCAACTCGTCAAGGTACATTACATGAAACATTTAACATGGCGATGAACTGGAAATTACCAGTTGTTTTTGTTTGCGAAAACAATCAATACGCTATGGGAACTTCTGTTTCTCGTACTGCTAACCACGAAGATATTTGGAAATTAGGTTTAGGATACGAAATGCCTTGTATGCCTGTAGATGGTATGGATCCTGTAAAAGTTGCAGAAGCAGCTTACGAAGCTATTGAAAGAGCGCGTCGTGGAGATGGACCAACTTTCTTAGATGTACGTACATATCGTTATAGAGGTCACTCTATGTCTGATGCTGAGCCTTATCGTACAAAAGAAGAGGTGGAAGAGTACAAACAAGAAGATCCAATCTTGAATGTTGAGAATCATATCTTAGTAAACAATTGGGCAACTAAAGAACAATTAGATGCAATTATTGATGAAGTAAAAGTGATGGTAGAAGAATGTGCAGAATTTGCAGAAAACTCTAACTATCCAGAAGAACACGTAATGTATGATTATATCTATTCAGAAGAAAATTATCCATTCTTAGATAAAATCGAAAACAACTAAAAACCATGGCAGAAATTATTACAATGCCTCGCTTAAGCGATACAATGGAAGAAGGAACTGTTGTAAAATGGCACAAAAATGTAGGAGATAAAATTGCTGAGGGTGATATCTTAGCAGAAATCGAAACAGATAAAGCAATCCAAGAATTCGAATCAGAATTTGATGGAGTATTATTATATCAAGGTGTTGCAGAAGGAGTGTCAACAAATGTTGATGAAGTTTTAGCAATCATCGGAAATGAAGGAGAAGATATTTCAGGTTTAATCGGGGGTGGAGCAAAAGTTACGACTGAAGTTAAAGAAGAAAAATCAACTCCCAGCGAAACAAAAACAGAAGAAGCAAAACCTGTTGCAGAAATTCCTGCAAATGTGGAAGTAATTACAATGCCTCGTCTTTCTGATACAATGGAAGAAGGAACTGTAGTTGTTTGGCACAAAAATGTTGGAGATCAAGTTGCGGAAGGTGATATTTTAGCAGAAATTGAAACAGATAAAGCAGTGCAAGAATTCGAATCAGAATTTGATGGTGTTTTATTATATCAAGGAGCTAAAGTGAACGAGCCTGCACCAGTAGATTCTGTTTTAGCAATTATTGGTGAAGCTGGTACTGACGTTTCTGCAATTGTAGCAAACGGAGGTAAAGTTGCTGCACCAGCAGTTTCTACAGAAGTTGTTGATGACGAAAAACCAGTAGTTGTACAATTAGATGTAAATAATAAGGTTGAAGAAACTTCTTCTTCTGATCGTATTTTTGCATCGCCATTAGCAAAAACAATTGCAAAAGATAAAGGAATTAATTTAGCAGAGGTGAAAGGTTCTGGTGATAATGGACGTATCGTGAAAAAAGATATCGAAAATTATCAACCATCTGCTCAACCAAAAGCGGAAGCAAAATCTGAATCAGTTAAACCAGCTCAAACTTTTGTTTCTGGAGAAGATAAAGTGATTCCAAATTCTCAAATGAGAAAAGTTATCGCTAAACGTTTGGCTGAATCTAAATTTACAGCTCCTCATTATTACTTAAATGTAGAGTTGGATATGGATAATGCGATTGCTGCGCGCAAACAATTAAACTCAGTGCCTGATACGAAAATTTCATTCAACGATATGATTGTGAAAGCATGTGCAATGGCTTTACGCAAACATCCAGCTGTTAATTCTACTTGGACAGATACAGAAATTATTCAACATGGAGATATCAATATCGGTGTGGCAGTTGCTGTAGAAGATGGTTTATTGGTTCCTGTTGTTAAAAATACAGATCAAAAATCATTTGCTCAAATTTCTGCTGAGGTCAAAGATTATGCAGGTCGTGCAAGAGATCGCAAATTAAAAGCAGATGAAATGGAAAAATCAACATTCTCTGTTTCAAACTTAGGTATGTTTGGAATCGAATCATTCACATCGATTATCAATCAACCAAACTCTTGTATCCTATCAGTTGGTTCAATTATTCAAAAACCAGTTGTAAAAGACGGACAAGTTGTAGTTGGTAACACAATGAAATTATCTTTAGCTTGTGATCACAGAACAGTAGACGGAGCAACAGGTGCACAATTCTTACAAACATTAAGAATGTACATCGAAAATCCTGTTACAATGTTAGTGTAAGCTAAGATTTAATATATTTTTTTAAAGACCATTCATCGAATGGTCTTTTTTTTGTTATAGATTTTATGAATTTGTATCTTTAATCTCTAAAGTAATTAATTTAATGAAGCAACTAAAATTCTACTTTAATATTTTAAAACAGACAATTGTTGAATTTGGTGAGGACCGAATTATGAAATTGAGCGCTTCGTTAACTTATTACGCATTGTTTTCACTTTCACCATTAATTCTGATTGTAATTTCCAGTGCAAGTTTATTCTTTAAGAAAGATGCTATCGAAAACCGAATGTTTTATGAGCTTAAAAATATTGTTGGTCCAGATGTCGCTTTAGCTGTACAAAATTTTGTTACAAATTCTACCATTTCAGGAGATAGTTCGCTTGCTTTATATATAGGTATCGGAATTTTGATTTTTGGTTCTACAACAATGTTCACCGATATGCAAGATAGTCTCAATCTTATTTGGCGTGTCGAAGCAGTTCCTCGTAGAGCTTGGTTGAAATTTGTAATAAATAGAGGGCTTTCATTTTTGATTATCCTTTCATTAGGAATAGTTTTAATAGCAACAGTAATATTAAATAGTATATTAATGAGTTTTGGAGAAGAAATTTTCAGTCTTTTCGAACTCGATACCATTATGACGAAGACCACAGTTATTCTTCTTAATAATACATTGAGTATTTCAATCTCGATTTTGATATTTTATATTCTCTTCAAGATTCTTCCCGATGCACGTATCAAAGCAAAACAAGCTTTTGTAGGAGCGTTTTTTACGGCGATTCTATTCTTTATTGCAAAATATTTAATTGGTATTTATATCGCAAACTCCAAATATTCTACCATTTTTGGATCGGCAGGTTCGTTGGTTATTCTTTTGTTGTGGATTTATTATGTTGCAACAATTCTATATTTCGGCGCAAAATTCACAAAAGTATTTGCCGAAGCCAAAGGTTACCCTATTATTCCAAAACGAAATGCGAAGCTCAGAAAAGTATCGTTTATTGATTATCAACTCGATAAAAAAGATTATGAAAGTATAGATTAGTTACTAATTTATTTCGCTTCTCGAAACCTCTCCCGAGCCCATAACCCAAAAGTAGCCGCTGCCTATTTGTTTGATTCAGCAAATATTCACCGCCTAATCATTTCATACAGTGAAAATACAAAACTCGAGTGTAATGATTCACCATTTTTTTTCAACTCGAACTGTCAACAAAATTAAAACTCTTGAAAAACAATTGTACTTTTCGTCAGTTCGAGTGAAAATCTCTGATTTTAGTATCGGGAACTTAGACGAATTGCTGTCAACTTTCAACCGTCCAAAAAAAGTATTGTATACACTCTACTGCCACTATGTTGCCTTCATCCTGCCTTAAAGTAGGGAGTAAGCTGCAATTACGAATTGAGGATATGGCTGATTTTTTACAAAACTTAAATCAAAATTATGATTAAAAATATTAGTTTTACCCGTTGTGCATTTTGATTACTAAATAATAAAGTTGTTCATTTGATTGAAAATCAGTAAATTGTTTTAAGCACAAAACATTTACAATGAACAACTTACTTACAAATTATGAAAGAATATTATAAGTTCTACGAAAATATCCACAGATACACTTTTAATTTATCAACGTAGAAGACCTAAACTTTTTGATTTATAACTCATAAATCTTGTCTTAACAGCTAAATTTATGGGTATTGATAGTGAAAATCATTAATTTTGAAATCTCCCTTAAGTGCTAAGTTGTAATATTCAACGAAGTATTTACGATCGTATAAAACGTAGATTATCAGAGCAAATTAATAATATTCGACTCAAATTAGCGAAAGAATTTAATGAATTTAAAAATTGTTTTATCGTTGATATTATGCCGTTGGAAGTTTGTGAAATAACAAGAATTAATCACTCTAAATTTTGCAAAGAGCATCAGTTTTGTGCACCAAATAGAGGTTTTAGTGCTTCTCAGCAATTGTCTTTTTATGGCTATAAACTTCATGCTGTTTGTTTTTTAAGAGGTGTTTTCTAGAGTATTGATATTAGTCCCGCATCTGTTCATGATATTTATTTTTTGAAAGATATAAAATCTCAACTATCAGATTGAGTGCTACTTGGTGATAGAGATTATTTGTTACAAACAATTCAAATTGATTTATTTAATGAAGTTCATATACAATTAGAAACACCGAAAAGGTCCCTTCAAAAAATATCAAAAATGAATTGAAACTTTTTTTTCTCAACTATGTGATTAATTTATGATTATACGCAATTATGCAAAGACTTTTGAGGGGTTTAAAACCAGAATTCTAGCTAAAATTACTGCAC